>LUYR01000471.1 GCA_001603335.1 Rhodospirillales bacterium Alpha_05
GGAGCGCGACAAGATGGTCGACGCGATCCTCGACGTCGTCGGCCTGCCGCGCCGCGCCGCCGACAGCACCCCGGCGCAGATGTCGGGCGGCCAGCGCCAGCGCGTCGCCATCGCCCGCGCCCTGGTGATGCGCCCCGAGGTGGTGATCTGCGACGAGCCCACCTCCGCCCTCGACGTCTCGGTGCAGGCGCAGATTCTCAACCTGTTGCTCGAGCTGCGGCGCGAGTTCGGCCTCACCTACGTCTTCATCAGCCACAACCTCGCGGTGGTCGAGCACTTGGCCGACCGCGTCGCGGTGATGTACCTCGGGCGGATCGTCGAGGACCGCCCGGCGGCGGAGGTGTTCCGAGGGCCGAGCCACCCCTACACCCGCGCGCTGCTGGATTCGGTGCTCACTCCCGATCCCGACCTCGGAATCCCCGACAATCAATTGGGCGCGGTGTTCCCCAATCCGATCGCGCCGCCGCCCGGCTGCACCTTCCATCCCCGCTGCCCGCGCGCCGCCGACCTCTGCCGCGCCCAGGCCCCGGGTCTTGCGCCCAGCTCCCAAGGGCGCGTCGCGTGTCATTTCCCGCTTGAAAGGGTCCATGATGAGTCGTGATGCCGCGATTTCCGGCGCGTATGCATACTTCGACGACGGCGGCTTCCTCGCCGACCTGCGACGCCGCGTCGCGATCCCGTCGGAAAGCCAGAAGCCCGAGCGCAAGCCGATCCTCGCCACCTATTTCACCGAAGCCGTGATCCCCGACCTCGGCAAGCTCGGCTTCGCCACCCGCATGGTCGACGGCCCGGACGGCAGCGGCCCGTTCCTGCTCGGCGAGCGCCACGAGGCCGACGGCCTGCCGACGGTGCTGATCTACGGCCACGGCGACGTGGTGCGCGGCTACGAAGGCAAGTGGCGCGACAATCTTTCGCCCTGGGAGGTCACGATCGTCGGCGAGCGCTGGTACGGGCGCGGCACCGCCGACAACAAGGGCCAGCACACCATCAACCTCGCCGCCCTCGCGCCGGTGATGGCGGCGCGCGGCGGCAAGCTCGGCTTCAACGCCAAGCTGATCCTCGAAATGGGTGAGGAGATCGGCTCGGTCGGCCTGCGCGAGGTGTGCGCGACGCACAAGGTGGCGCTTGCCGCCGACGTGTTGATCGCCTCCGACGGGCCGCGGATGTCCGCCGCCCGGCCGACGGTGTTCCTCGGTTCGCGCGGCAGCTTCGGCTTCGATCTCAAGCTCAAACTCCGCGACGGTGGCCACCACTCCGGCAACTGGGGCGGCGCGCTCAGGAACCCGGCGACGGTTCTGGTGCACGCGATTTCGACGATGGTGAGCAAGGACGGCAAGATTCTCGTCGAGGGCCTGCGCCCGACGCCGATTCCGGCCTCGGTCAAGGCGGCGATCGCGGATTTGAAGGTCGGCGGCAACCCCGGCGACCCGGAAGTCGACGCCGACTGGGGCGAACCCGGCCTTTCCACCGAGGAGCGGGTGTTCGGCTGGAATACGCTGGAAATCCTCTCGATCCTCGCGGGCAACCCGGACATCCCGGTCAATGCGATTCCGCCCGAGGCGGTGGCGCACATGCAGCTCCGCTACGTCGTCGGCAGCGACCACGCCAACTTCGTCACGTCGATCCGCGGCCACCTCGCCGCCCAAGGCTTTTCCGACATCGAGGTGACCGCGTCGGGTTCGGCGTTCGCCGCTACCCGAGTCGACCCCGACAGCCCGTGGGTGGTCTGGGCGCTCGATTCGATTTCCCGCACCACCGGGAAGAAGCCCGCGCTGCTGCCCAACCTCGGCGGCTCGCTGCCCAACGACGCGTTCTCGGAAGTGCTGGGCATGCCGACGATCTGGGTGCCGCATTCGTACCCGGCGTGCTCGCAGCACGCGCCCGACGAACACCTGCTGGCGCCGGTGGCGCGCGAGGGGTTAGGAATGATGGCCGGGCTGTTCTGGGACTTGGGCGAGCACGGCGCGGATCTGATCAAGGCGGTGGGCAAATGACGATTTTGAATTCGCGGGTACTCGACTGGCTGGCGTCGCGGCGGACGGAGATGGAACTGCTGCTCCAGGCGCTGGTGAACACCGAATCCTTCAGCCACGACAAACCCGGCAACGACCGCGTCGGCGACCTGCTGGTGGAGTTCCTCAGCGGTCCGGGCGTCGAGATCGAGCGTATCCCGGTCGAGCGTTTCGGCGACGCGATCAAGGTGACGGTGGCGGGGGGCGAAGGTCCGCACGCGCTGATGATGGGCCACCGCGACACCGTCTTCCCCACCGGAACGGTGGCGAAGCGCCCCTATACCTCGGTCGGCGACCTCGCCTATGGGCCGGGGGTGGCGGACATGAAGTCGGGGCTGGTGCTGATCGCCTTCGTTTTGAAGGCCTTTGCCGAAACCGGCGGCGCGCCGTTCCCGATCGTCGCGCTGTTCACCGGCGACGAGGAGGTCGGCTCCGACACCGGCCGCCCGATCATCGAACGGATCGCCAAGGGCGCGCGCGCGGTGCTCAACATGGAGCCGGGCCGCGCCTCGGGCAACGTGGTCTCGGCGCGCAAGGGCGGCTTCTGGATGCAGATCGACGTCAAGGGCCGCGCCGCCCATGCGGGCGTCAACCACCAAGCCGGACGCAGCGCGATCGAGGCGCTGGCGAAGAAGGTGATCCGCCTCCACGCGCTCACCGACTACGACGCCGGCATCACCACCAACGTCGGCGTGATCCAGGGCGGCATCGGCCACAACACCGTCGCTTCGTGGGCGAGCGCCGAGTTCGACGTGCGCATCGTCGAGGAGGCGCAGCGCGCACCGATCGTGGCGAAGATCATGGAGATTCTCGAAGCCGAGGACGTGCCCGACACCGTCGCCACCGGCACGATGATGTCGCGCCGCGTGCCGATGGAGGCGGCGATGAGCGCAGACCTGCTGGCGCGCTACGCCGCCGCCGCAGAGCGCATCGGCTTTGCCGTCGGCGGCGAGTTCACCGGCGGCTGCGCGGACTCGGGCTTCACCGCCGCGATGGGAATCCCGACCCTCTGCGGCCTCGGCCCGGTGGGAGAGAAGGCGCATACCGAAGACGAGGTTTGCCGCCTCGACACCTTCGTGCCGCGCGCCCAGGCGGTCGCGGCGACGCTGATTTCCTTGGGTTAGATCGGGATCTTGCCCTTGCAGCATGCGGGGGTATTGCCGACATAACAACCGAGCGTCCCGGTTTGACCGGGGCGGTTCGAATCGTTAGTATCCCCGGCTCAATGGCGCGCCCCATCGGCGCGACATGACTGGGTGCTCTGCGACGAAACGCAGCCCCGACCCCGATTCCGATAGGATGCACGCACAATGCCCGTGATTCGCAAGTTTGGTTCTCTCGCCGCCGGTTCCGCCCTGGCGGCGGCGGTTCTCGTTCCGTTGCTCGCCGCGACCCCCGCGCTTGCCGCCAAGGATGGCGACAAGTTCGGCGATTGGACGGTGAGCTGCCCCAAGCCGCCCGCTGGCGCTCCGGCCTCCGCCTCGACCTGCCGCCTGATGCAGATCGAGAAGGTCAAAGGCCAGGACGGCAAGGACGTCACGGTGCTGAAAGCCTCGGTGTTCCACCTCAACGACAAGGAATTCGTGCTGTTCGGCTACCTGCCGCTCGGCTACGCGATTCCCCCGGGTGTGAAGATCGCCGTCGACGGCGGCAAGGAATACGAGCTGTTCCCGCAGCGCTGCATCCCGCAGGGCTGCGAGGTCGCCAACAAGATCGATCCGGAACTCATGTCCGCGCTGAAGAAGGGCGCGAACGCCAAGATCGAGTTCCGCATCGCCGACAAGATCGGCACCATCTCGGTGTCGCTCAAGGGTCTGAGCGAAGGCCTGACGAAGTTCTGATCGGTCTCCGATCGGCACGAAAAAAGGCCCGGGAGCGATCCCGGGCCTTTTGCATTCGGCATGGTCAGGCGAGGTCGAAGAGCAGGAACTCGACGCCGCCCTGCGCGGTGAAGTCGATGCGCTCGGCATTTTCGACGGCGAGGCCGTCGCCCGAGGCCATCTTGGTGCCGTTGGCGGTCATTTCGCCCGAGACCACCTGCACCCAGACGCCGCGTCCGGGCGCGATGTCGTGGCTCACCGACGTGCCGTCGTCGAGGATCGCGGCATACATCCGCGCATCCTGGTGGATCGGCAACACGTCGCCGCCTTCCGGCGCGGCAAGCAGCCGCAGGCGGTTGCGCTTGGCGTCGTCGTTGAACACCAGCTCGCGGTGGCCCGGCTTGATCCCGTCCTTTTCGGGCAGAATCCAGATTTGCAGCAGGCGCAGCGGCTCGGTGCGCGAGGCGTTGAACTCGCTGTGGCGGATGCCGGTGCCCGCGCTCATCTGCTGCACGCCGCCGCGCTTCAAGACGGTGTGGTTGCCCGCGCTGTCCTTGTGCTCGAGCGCACCGTCGACGACGTAGGTGAGGATCTCCATGTCGCTGTGGCCGTGGGTCGGGAAGCCCGCGCCCGCGCCGATGACGTCGTCGTTGATCACCCGGAGCGCGCGGAAGCCCATGTGCGCCGGGTCGAAGTAATGGGCGAACGAGAAGCTGTGGTGGCTGTCGAGCCAGCCGTGGTTCGCGTGTCCCCGTTCGACCGAGGGGCGGAGGGTCATCGTCATGATGTCTGTCTCCTGGTTTGGGTTGCTTTGATGCGAACAATTTAATTTGCAATCGTCAAAGCAACAATCCACAGTATGAGTACAAGACTGTTGCCGATTGGAGAACGACATGGATCGTCTGGCCGCGATGCAAGCCTTTGCCCGGGTCGCCGAAACCCGATCGTTCTCCGAGGCGGCGCGCCGCCTGCGGGTATCGAAGTCGGTGCTGTCGCGTCAGGTGGCGGCGCTCGAGGCCGAGCTCGGCGTGCGCCTGTTCCACCGCACCACCCGCGCCTTGACGCCGACCGAAATCGGCCAGGCCTATTATCAGCGGGTGTCGCGCATCCTCGCCGACATCGAAGAGGCCGAGCAGTCGGTCGGCCTGTTGCAGGGCACGCCGCGCGGCCGCCTCAAGGTCAACGCGCCGATGAGCTTCGGCTATCTCCACCTCGCGCCCGCGCTGCCCGACTTCCTCGCCGCCTGCCCCGAGATCGAAGTCGAACTGGCGATGAACGACCGCACCGTCGATCTGATCGAGGAGGGTTACGACGTTGCGGTGCGGATCGGTCGCTTGAGCGATTCATCGCTGGTGGCGCGCAAGCTCGCGCCGATGCGCCTCGTCGTCTGCGCCAGCCCGGCATATCTGGAGGCGCACGGCACCCCCGCAACCCCCGCCGAGCTGAAACACCACGAGTGCCTGCTCTACAGCAACGAGCCCGCGCCCGAGGAATGGCGCTTCACCACGCCCGAGGGCAACCCCTGGCCGGTGACGGTGCACGGGCGGCTCTGCGCCAATAACGGCGACACCTTGCGGATCGCGGCGCTCAAGGGGATCGGCTTGGTGCGCCTGCCTACCTTCATCGTCGGCCGCGATCTCCAGGCGGGAGCGCTGGTTTCGGTGCTGGCGGATTACGTCGCCCAGGATTCCGCCCTGCATGCGGTCTATCCCCAGGCGCGCCACCTCTCGCCCAAGGTACGGGTGTTCGTCGATTTTCTCAGCAAACGCTTCGGCCCGCACCCCTACTGGGACTTGGTGGAGTAATCCGCCGCCGCGCGCAGGTGGGCGACCAGGCTGCGCGCATGGGCGGGGAGGGCGTCGAGATCGCGCACGCAAATCGACAGCCGGCGCTCCGCCCAGGCCTCCGTCAGCGGCACCGCGACGATCC
>LUYR01000472.1 GCA_001603335.1 Rhodospirillales bacterium Alpha_05
GACGCCGCGCTCGACGCCGACGCCCTCGGCGCGGTGACGGCGGCGAGCGGCGCGGTGCCGCGCCCCCGGAGTCTCGGCGACCAGCCACTCACCCTGGTGCTCACGGTGAAGTATCAATTCTCGCTTTAATCGGACTGAATCGCCGTTCTTGGGGAACAGGCGTCGGGCTTGGCCGTTGTTGGGGATATATGCCACGCACCGCGCGGCAAATCCATCAACGGAGGAATGCGCAATGAAACGCTTACCCATTGTCGTGGCCGCCCTGCTCTGCGCCTCGACGGCGCCGGCCCTCGCGGCGATGAGCGACCAGGAATTCGTCACCGCCGCGTCGATCGGCAACCAATACGAATTCGCATCCGGCGAGTTCGCGAGCACCGCCGCCCCGGATCCGCGCGTGCGGGCGTTCGCCAAGCAGATCGCCGCCGACCATGCGGATATCGACGCCGAGCTCAACGTCGTGGCGCGCCTTGAGAAAATGCCCATCCCCTACATGATGGACGACGCCCACGACGCGATGGTGCGCAAGCTTCAGTCGGCGCAGCTCGAGAACTCCGCGGCGGATTCGCAGCGGATGTTCGTGAACCAGCAGAAGGAAGCGCACGACAAGACCGTGGCGATGTACGAGCAGTACGCCCGCGAGGGCACCAACGTCCGCCTGCGGGATTACGCTCTGGCGTCGCTGCCGAAGCTGCGCGCCCACCAGAAGGCGATCAACGCCCTCGCGGCGATGCGCTGAGCCCGTTCCCCGGCCTTTGCCCCTCGGGCGAAGGCCGGGATTTTCTCCTTCCCGCCCGCCGACGGTGGACATTCGCCGCGCGCGCAACATCTATGACATTCCCCCAACGTGTCAGGAGTTGCGTGATGAGCTGGCTCCCCTCCGACGACCCGGTGCTCGGCGATGCCCGGTCCTGCGATGCGCTCGATCTGGTGATCGTGCCGCGCGCCCGCGACCTCGGCGGATTCCAAGTCCGGCGCGCCCTGCCCCATACGAAGCGCCAGATGGTCGGGCCGTTCATCTTCTTCGACCAGATGGGCCCGGTGCAATTCATCGGCGGCCAGGGCATGGACGTCCGGCCCCACCCCCACATCGGGCTGGCCACCGTCACCTACCTGTTTTCCGGCAGCATTCTCCACCGCGACAGCGAGGGCAACGTCCAGGAGATCACCCCCGGCGCGATGAACCTGATGACCGCGGGCAAGGGCATCGCCCATTCCGAGCGCTCGCCCGACTTCGAACGCGCCAACGGCCAGCGGATGTTCGGCCTGCAAACCTGGATCGCCCTGCCCGAGGCCAAGGAAGAAGTCGAGCCGTCGTTCCAGCACTTCGGCGCGGGCGAGCTGCCGGTGGTGGCGGAGCGCGGCCTGCACGCGCGGGTGGTCGCAGGTCGGGCGTTCGGCAAGGAGGTGCCGGTGAGCGTCGCCTCGCCGTGGTTCTACGCCGAGGTCAACCTCGACGCCGGAGTCTCGGCCCCCCTCGACCCGGAATACGAGGAGCGCGCGATCTACGTCGTCGAGGGCGAAGTGCGGATCGGCGGCGAAACCTTCGAAGGGCCGCGACTGTTGATCTTCCGTCCCGGCGACCGAATCACCGTGACCGCGACCCGCCCCAGCCGAATCATGTTTCTCGGCGGTGACGCGATGGAAGGACCGCGGTATGTGTGGTGGAACTTCGTCTCCTCGCGCAAGGAGCGCATCGAGCAGGCGAAACAGGATTGGAAGACCGGGCGCTTCGACCCGGTGCCGAGCGAAACCGAATATATCCCGCTGCCCGAATAGGCGGACAGCCCCACAAGGAGGTACCTCATGCGTAGAATGGCCATGGTGACGGCGGCTTTCCTTGGACTGTCGCTTTCCCCGGCGTTCGCGGCAATGGACGCCCAGGAGTTCGTCGACAAGGCCTACATCGGCGGCATGTTCGAGACTCAGACGAGCCGCATGGCGCTGCATCTCTCCGCCGACCCGGCGGTGCGCGATTTCGCCGTCCGGATGATTTCCGAGCACGGCAAGGCCAACACCGACTTGCGGGCGATCGCCGAGGGCGCGGGGCTCAAGCTGCCCGCCGCGCTCGACCCGCAGCACCAGGAAGACCTGGAAGCCCTGAAGGGCGCGGGCGACGCGTTCCCCGGCCGCTATGTCCTGCTCCAGCAGAAGGACCACGCCGCGCAGGTGCAGCTGTTCCAGACCTATGCGTCCGAGGGCGGCAACCCGCAGCTCAAGGGCTTCGCACGCCAGCTTCTGCCGACCTTGAAGCAGCACAAGGCCGACGTCGACGCGCTCGTCGCGGCCAAGCCCGCCAACTAAAGGCCGACGCCGAGACCCGCTGCCACCACCGCCGCGACCGGAGCCAGGGCGAACATCGCCAGGAGTCCGTCGCGCGCGGTGGGGGTGGGAAGCTGGTCGCCGGGCGGAAATCGGCGCGGCGGACGGGCAATAATTCCGCCGCCGCACTTTAACACCACCCGCCGCGTCGCCAGATGCCAAGGACCGCAACCGGCGGACCCGCCGTGTTGCCCAACCCTCTTCATGGAGTGCCCGATGGCGGTCAGCGTGGTGATCCCTGCCTACAATGCCGGCCCCTACATCGCCACCACGCTTCGCTCGGTGCTCGCCCAAACCCGGACCGACTGGGAGGTGATCGTCGTCGACGACTGCTCCACCGACGACACCGCCGCCATGGTCGCGCCGTTCACCGCCGACCCGCGCATCCGCTATGTCCGCCAGCCGGAAAACCTCTGGGTGCTGAAGGCGCGCTACCGCGGCACCGAACTCGCGATCCACCCGCGGGTGATGCTCCTCGACGCCGACGACATCCTCCGCCCGGACGCCCTCGAAGTTCTCGAGGCCGCGCTCGACGCCAACCCGGACGCCGTCTGCGCCTACGGCAAGCACATCCGCGTCGACCGCAACGGCGTGCCGCTCACCCCGCCCGGCGGGCTGAAGGCGAAGCTGCGCAAGTTCAAGCCTGCCGAGCCCCACCCCGAGGGCATGCTGGTCAAGGACTTCCTCGAACGCAACTACATCGCCACCGGTGGCCAGGCGGTGGCGCGGCGCGACGCGTTGCTCGACACCGGCTGCCTCGAAACCGGGGTGCGCGCCGCCGAGGACTGGGCCTGCTGGACGCTGCTCGCCACCGCCGGTCCCTACGTCCACGTCGACCGCGTCACCCTCGCATACCGCATCGTCCCCCACGGCATCAGCATGTCGGGCAGCATCCGCATCGACAACGTGCTCAAGGCCCTCGACGTGGTGTTCAACGACGCGCGGATCCGCGCCACCGTACCCGACAAGCAGCGCCGTGCCCTCTATGCCCGGCGCAAGGCCCACGCGCTGCGCTATGCCGCCTCGCTCTGCGTCAACAGCGACCGCCTCGCCGCCGCGTTCAAGCCGCTGTTCGCGGCGATGCGCGCCGTGCCTCTCGAAGCACCGGCCTACGCCGTGAGCTTCCTCGGCGTACTCGTCGCCCACCGGCTCAACCGTCGCGCTCAGATTTCCTGAGACGCGCGAGTCGCGCGACTCCGCCGTCTCCAGCGCGAAGCGGCGGCGTTCCCCGCCGTGCTGGAGTTTTCGAGCGCGGCGCGGCGGGGGAAATCATCGCCAAGTCACGCCGCGTCAAACACCCCGGCCAAGCTGTCTTCGCGCGGCCTCGACGCGCCTGCATCAGACTTCTGGAATATTTACGCAAATATTTCCGCCGCGCGGAGCGGCTCGGGGCTTTTCCCGGCGCGGGATTTTCGGCGAGTTCCGCTCTTCCCCTGCCAACCTTAACGTGCATCATGCAGGCGATCCAAGAACATCCCGAGGGTCGGGCCGCTCCCGCCTTGGTCGTGCGGACCGGACAACCGAATCAACTTGCACGGGCCTTGCGCCGTGTGGTCAAACCACGACTTCGGAGCACAGAATTCTCGGGGGGAGAAAATGCTCGCATTTGCGAAGAACTATCGGATCGGCACGCGAATTTTCGTGGGATTCGCCGCGATCCTGTTGCTCGTCGTCTGCCTTGCAGGCCTCAGTTATCGCAACGGCGCGATGTTCGCCAGAAATCTCGACCAGTACGCCGATGTGTCGCGCGACTCGCTGACCCTTTCGCGGATCGACCGCGACGTCCTCGAAATGCGCCGCAACGTCTACGTCTTCACCGCAAGCGGCAATCCCGCGGCGGTCGCCGCGATCGCCAAGCTCCGCACCGACATCCTTCAGCAGGTCTCCCAACTCGCCGCCGGCACCCACCTCCCCGCGCGCAAATCCGCCTACGAGGGGATGGCGAAGGCGATCGGCTCCTACGCAACCGACTTCACCCGCCTCGTCGAGCTGAGCGCCGAACGCGCCGACGCGGTCAAAGCGATCGATACCCTCGGCCCGAAGCTGAGCGAGACGATCACCGAGATCNNAAGCCGCCGCGCTTGCCGGACAGGTCGAGGATTCCCTGATGCTCACGCGGCTCGCGGCGGCGCGCTTCTTCGGCGACCCGACCGAGCCCCTGGTCAAGACCGTGCACGACCGGATGGCGAAGTTCCGCAGCCGCGCCGCCGCCCTCGAAGCCCACCTCAGAAACCCCGAGCGCAAGCGCCTCGCCCGCGAGGTGGTGAAGGCCTCGGAAGCTTATGAGACCACGTTCGGCACCGTCGCCCAGGCGGCCTTCGCCACCACCGCGCTGATGGCGGACGAAATGATCCCCGCCGCCAACACCACGATCGAGGTGACCACCGCGGTGCTCGCCGCGCAGGCGGCGCGGATGGACGCGGTGATGCACGACACCGACGCCTCGGTCGACGCCGCCAACGCGTCGTCGGCGACGATCTCGTTTGCCGCCGTGGTGTTCGGCCTGTTGATCGCGTGGGTGATCTCGCGCGGCATCACCCGCCCGGTTTCCGACATGACCGGCGCGATGGAAAAACTCGCCGCCGGCGAGCTCGACACCGAGGTTCCGGCGCGCGGCCAGAAGGACGAAATCGGCGCGATGGCCGCCGCGGTGCAGGTGTTCAAGGACAACGCCATCCGCGTCCTCCACCTCGAGCAGGAACAGGCGGAGCAGAAGCGCCGCGCCGACGCCGAGCGCCGCGCCGCCCTCAACCAGCTCGCCGACACCTTCGAGCAGAGCGTCGGCAACGTGATCGAGCACGTCACCGCCGCCGCCACCCAACTGGAGGCCTCGTCGGAGCAGCTCGCCGCGATGGCGACCCAGACCAGCTCCCAGTCGGTGACCGTCGCCACCGCCGCCGAGGAAGCCTCCACCAACGTCCAGACCGTCGCCTCGGCGACCGAGGAGCTGTCGAGCTCGATCCACGAAATCGGCAAGCAGGTGCACAAATCCACCGCGGTCTCGGAGCGCGCCGTCTCCGCGGCCCACGCCACCAGCCAGACCGTCGAGGACCTCGCCGCGATCGTCAACCAGATCGGCGAGGTCGTCAGCCTGATCAACGACATCGCCGACCAGACCAACCTGCTCGCGCTCAACGCCACGATCGAGGCGGCGCGCGCGGGCGAAGCCGGCAAAGGCTTCGCCGTGGTCGCGGGCGAGGTGAAACACCTCGCCAACCAGACCGCGCGCGCCACCGGCGACATCGGCGGCCAGATCGCCAAGGTCCAGGCGGGCACCGGCGAGGCGGTCAAGGCGATCGGCGACATCGCCGCAGTGATCGCCGAGATGAGCGAGATCTCCACCTCGATCGCCACCTCGGTGGAGCAGCAGACCGCCGCAACGGCGGAAATCGCCCGCAACGTCGAAATGGCGTCGATGGGCACCGGCGAGGTCTCGGCCAACATCCAGAGCGTCGAGCAGGCGGCCACCGCCACCGGCGCGTCGGCGACCCAGATCCACGACGCCGCCTCGGACCTCTCGACCCAGGCGGCGCGCCTCACCACCGAGGTCGCGAAGTTCCTCGCCCAGGTCCGCGCCGACAAGGAAGACATGGTGCTGCTGGCGTGGGACGCGAAAATCGAAAGCGGCGTGCCCTCGGTGGATCGCGACCACCACCGCCTCGTCGACCTGCTCAACGCCGCCTACGCGGCGATGATGTCGGGCGAAGGCCTGGAGGCCGCGGTCCGGATGGTCGCCGACCTGCACGACATCCTCGCGCGGCACTGCGCCGACGAGGAGGCCCTGATGCAGCGCATCGGCTACCCCAAGGCCGGGGAACACCGCCAGATCCACCAGAAGCTGCTGGCGAAGTTCGACGGCCTCGAAGCCCGGATGATCGCCGGCGACGGCGACGCCGGCCCCGAGCTGTTCAAGTTCCTTGCCGAATGGCTGAAGACCCATACCTATCGGGACGATCGCGCGTTCATCGAGTACGGCAGGTCGAAGGGCCACGCCGCGGTGCTGATGGCGAGCTGAACCCCATCCGGGCGCGGCGGGCATCCCCGCCGCGCCCGATTTCTCACTTCGCGGCGGCGAGCTTGACGATGGCGAAGCTGCCGTCGGCCTG
>LUYR01000473.1 GCA_001603335.1 Rhodospirillales bacterium Alpha_05
CGACGCTCTTCCGATCTGGCGACGGCGGCTGCGCCGCAGCGCGCCCTCGCCTCTGGCCTTGGCGTCCCCGCCCTGGCGGCGAACCGCGTCCGGGGCGGGGACATGGAAGAAGGGACGGCGCCTAGACAACTGCGGCCCCCGGAGGCACGAGCCCGGCAGCGCCGCGATCCTTGTTGCGCTGCTTGATCAACGGTTCGCTACGCCGCGACTTCCAGCTCAACACCGCCTTGCCCAGGACGCGCAGCACGCTCACCCCTTCCAGGGTGTCGTACGACCCCAGGAAGGTGTGGAACACCAGGGATTTGCGGTTTCTCACGTTGACCAGATTGTCGCACTGCGTCATGCCCTGGGCATAGTAATTGTCCATGATCTGCCAGACCGCGTGATGCCCCGCGAGGCCGAAGCGCTTGTCCTTGGCAATGAAGAAATCCACCGAGAAGGTGTGGTTCGGCGGCACCTCGATGGTCCGGGCGATGTCCTGCTCGTAAAAGTTCCGGGTTGCGATCCAGATGAAGCCGATCAGGTCCGGCCCGACGAAGATCAGCCAGCCGTCGAGCCCCGGCACGGTGAAGCGGTGGTTGAACACGCGTTCGCGGTTGGGAAACACCGCAAGCACCACCGGCATGTCGACCGGCAGGAGGCGCTGCACCCGGACGTCCTGGTAGGGCGCCGTCGCGACGCCGTTGCGTTGGTAGAGATCGAACACGATCAGCGCGAAGCGATCGATGCCGATCACGTGCTTCGCCACCCGCGCTTTGAGGTGGTCGTAGAGTTGAGGCAACGTCAATTGTTTGCGATGGGACATGGTCCCCTCCATCAAGTTCATGATGCGACACACGCAGCCAATAGGTCTTGCCAGCGCCGGGCCCCGGTTCGGGTGTCGAACTCGGTCGCGCGCACCCGCGCGGCGGCGGCCATGCGCGCACCGGCCTCGGGGCGTTCGAGCACTCCGAGAAGAACGTCGGCGAGCGCAGCCTCCGCCGCCGACGGTGCGGCTTCGGGCGCGGTCCAGGTTTCGTCGAAGCGCGGCAGCAGCCAACCGCAGCTCACCTCCTCGGGTTGTTGAGCAACGTGATCCACCGGCGTGTCGGGGCTGAGAATTTCCCGCGGGCCGGACGGACAATCGGCGGAAACGATCGGGGTGCCGCACGCCAGCGCCTCGATCAGGATCATCGGCATGCCTTCGTAGAGCGAGGGCAGCGCGAACACGTCGGCGGCACGGATCCAGGCGAAGGGATTGGGGCGGAAGCCGAGCAGCGCCACCCGGTCGGCAACCCCGAGGGCGGCGGCATAGTCGCGCAGGCGACCGAGCAGCGGCCCGTCGCCGAGGATCAGCAGTCGGGCCGTAGGCCGCCGCTTCGCCACTTCGGCGAAGGCGCGGATCAGGTGCCACTGCCCCTTCTGGCCGATCAGACGCCCGACGGTCACGATCGTCTCGCCCGGCGAGAACAGCGCCCCGGCATCGGCGGGGAGCGGCATCCGCGACATCGCCTCGACCGCGTCGACGGCGACGAAGTTGGGAATCGCGGCGACCCGTTCCCGCAGCGCGGGGAAGCGGATTTCGGCATCGTGGGCGGCGGCGCGCGACACGCACACCAGCTTCGCCGCCGCCTTCGGGCCGATGCGGCGATAGAGGAGCTCGGCGTTGAGGCGCTTGATCGGCGTCTTCGCGCCGAGGCTCGCGCCGAGATAGTTGTGGATGGTGAGGATGCGCGGCGCGGCGCAAGGCGTGAGCGCGAGCAGCATGCAGGCGCGCTCCATGTGTGCCACCACCGCGTCGAAGCGTTCGCGGCGTAGCAGCCGCCAGAGCCGCCAGGCCACCGCCGGTCCGGCGAGGATTTTCCGCCACGAGGGATCGTCGATGCCGACGTCCGAGAGATGACGCACCGAAAGCCCCTGCGGCGGGATCATCACGGTGTCGTGGTCGCTGGTGATCAGCACCACCTCATGGCCGAGATCGCAAAGCCCCTGCGACAGCGACAGCACGATCCGCTCGGCGCCGCCGCCGCCCAACGAGGCGATGAACATCCCGATCTTCATCGTGCCGCTCCTATGATCCGGTCGAACACATCCGCATACCCGGCCGCGGTGGCGGCGATGCCGTGGTCGCGCCGCACCCGCCGCCGC
>LUYR01000474.1 GCA_001603335.1 Rhodospirillales bacterium Alpha_05
AGCCGCCGCGAGCAATGCGCGCGCCGCCTCGGGGTGGAGGCAGACGTCGCCCGCCAGCGTGGTCTCGAGCGCCTTCAGGCGCGCTTCAAGCTTCGCGCGCTCCGACCCGTCGTCGGCACGCGCGGCGCCGACGAGGCCAAGAACGCAGCAGGCCGTTGCAATCAGGCGTTTCATCCAGGGGTTCCACTGCCAAAGCGCGGCCAGCGGCCGCCGCAGGGATGATAGCTCGCCCCGCGCCCGCTTCCAATGGAATTGGGATCAGGAAACGCTCACCGCCGCGTCGCGCATCGCCCGAAAAATTTCGGCCATGGGCATGATCCGCGCCGACAGGCTCTCCGCCACCCGCGAGGCATCCTCGGGCACGCCGAGCGCGAACAGGGTCTCCGAGGGCGCATAAACCGTCAGCCCCAGCTCGTTCGCGATCTCGGCGGAAAAGATCAGCGCACGCGCCGAAACCGCGCCGGTGAGCACAATCGGTCCACCGGCGTCGCGGCTGTCTTCCGGCCGTGCAACCGGCACCGGCCACGCACTCTCCGAACTCGCATCGCCGATCCGGCTCACCGGCCAGCCATGCGCACGCCAGTGCGCCAGCAAGGTTGCGGTGTGATCCATCGCCACCGTCGAGGGAAGCGGCGGCGGCGGGCCGTCGGCACGCTCCCGCGCGGGGGTCATTACCAGAAGGGTCGGAAGAGTCATGGCGCGTCTCCGAAGAATGCTGCATCGGATATACGGATGACACCGGCGGATACTGGCGCAAAAAAAAGATGCGGGCTCTGCCCGCGCCCGCCGGGGTCGCGGACCCCGGGCCCCACTTGTTTTTGCGCGTAGCGCGATTGAGCCATCACGCCGCGTGAAAATTGATAGCCGCTTCGCGGCGAAAACAAATGGGGTCGAGGGGACCGAGTCCCCTCGCGGGTGCGGGCAGAGCCCGCGTGTTTTTTTACAGGCAAGGCCGGATGTATTCGGCGTTGATCTCCCAGAGTTCGTCGAGGATGGCCTTGGCGGCGGTGGTGGAGTTGATCACCGGGTCGAGGAGGAGGGCCTGGAGGGCGAGGTCCTTGGAGGCGTGGACGGCGGCTTCGACGGCCATCTGTTGGACGCCGGCCTGTTGGAGCAGGAGTTTGGCGCAGCCGTCGGGCAGGGGGCCGAGGTTGATCGGGTGGACGCCGGTGGCGTCGACCGAGAGCGGCACTTCCACGGCGAGTTCGGACGGCAGGTTGGGGATTGCGCCGCGATTGATGAGGACGCCGGACTCGATGAAGCGGTGGCGGTTGTGGAGGATCGCGCCCATCACCTCGACGGCGCGTTCGCCCCAGGAGTGCTTGAACCAGTCTTCGGGTGTGGGAGTGGTGCCCGCCAGCACGCCGTCGATGAGTTCGCGGAAGCCGATCCGGCCCTTTTCGTCGCCTGCGAAGTCGAAGCCGTGTTCGCCGCCTTCCCAGCCGTAGGCGAGGTATTCGCCGGTGTGGTCGTCGGAGCAGGTGGGCCAGAAGCCGAAGGCGCGGAACAGGGTGCGCACCAGGGGGGTGAAGCTCGGGTCGTGCTTGGCTTCAAGCTCGCGCAAGCGCGGATAGAGGTCTTCGCCGGTGGTCTTGTCGCGGATTTCCTTGACCCACTGGAAGTGGTTGAGGCCATGGGCGGTGAGTTCGACTTCCGCTTCCGGGCGGCCGAGAATCTGGCAGATGAACCAGCGCGCGAGGAAGATGCCGTGGCAGAGGCCGAGCGCCTTGACCTTGGTGTACTTCGAGACGCCGAGGACGAGGCGGCTTTCCGGGTTGGAGAGGTTGATGAACTGGGCGTCGGGGCAGAGGTCTTCGATGTCGCGGGCGATGTCGAAGACCAGCGGCATGGTGCGGAGGGTGAAGAACAATCCGCCCGGCCCGCCGTTTTCACCGAGCGTATGGCGGATGCCGTGCTTTTTCGGCACCGCGAAGTCGTGCTGCCAGAGGCGGTTGCGGTCGATCGCTGCGGCGTTGACGACGAAGCTGGCACCGTCGAGCGCGGCGCGGCGGTCGGTGGTGCGCTCCACCGTGATCCCGGCGTTGGCCTTGGCGAACAGGTGGGTGGCGAGGTCGGCCATGCGGTTGAGGGCTTCGACGTTGGTGTCGACCAGGGTGACGGTGCATCCGGCGAAGTCGGCTTCGGCGATCAGGTCTTGCAGCAGGCTGACGGTGAACGCGGCGCTGCCCGCGCCGATCAGGACGATCTTGGCTGTGGGTTGGCTCATGGCTTACCTCCTCGACTTTCTTATTGTATTCAATGAATGTACCCGGAATTTCACGCCGCCGCAGCAGTCCCCTTGCGTTTTCCGGCGGGCCAGCCAAAACTCGTCGGCACGTCAGCCCAAGGAGATCCGCCATAGCCCCCGCCAATTCCCGCACGTCGTTCGCTTCCGCCTGGATCGGCGGCGCCCGTCGCCAGGCCCGCGCCCGTCCTCTCACCGCCATCGGCTTGGCCGTTTCGTCGGTTGCGGTGCTGGTACTGCTGGCGCAGAGCCTGATTCACATCGCGGCGGGCAACGCGCCGGATTCGACCGTTTATGCGCTCGCGGGCGGGATGGCGGCGTTCGGCGCCACGGCGGCGGGGGCACTGCCGGTCCTGGTGATGCGCGGCCTGCCGCAGAAGCTCGAGGACACCATGCTCGGCTTCGCCGCCGGGATGATGCTGGCGGCTTCGGCGTTTTCGCTGATCCTTCCCGGTCTCGACGCGGCGGCGGACCTCACCGGCACCAAGCTCGCGGCGGCGGGCGTGGTGGTGCTGGGCATGGGGCTCGGCGTGTTGCTGATGCTCGGGCTGGAGCAGTTCACGCCGCACGAGCACGAGGCGATCGGCCCGATGGGGCCGGGCTACGAGCGCCTCGGCCGGGTTTGGCTGTTCGTCTTCGCCATCGTGCTGCACAACCTGCCCGAAGGCATGGCGATCGGCGTCGGCTTCTCCAACTCCGACATGGCGGTGGGAATTCCGCTCACCACCGCGATCGCGATCCAGGACTTCCCCGAGGGGCTGGCGGTGGCGCTGGCGATGCGCACCGCCGGGTTCTCGGTGTGGACGGCGGTGTTTGCCGGGATCGGCAGTGGCTTCGTCGAGCCGATCGGCGCGATCCTCGGCGTCGGACTGTCGAGCGGCTTCGCCATCGCCTATCCGATCGGCCTGGGGCTGGCGGCGGGGGCGATGCTTTTCGTGGTTTCCCACGAGGTGATCCCCGAAACCCATCGCAACGGGCACCAGACTCCGGCGACGATCGGGTTGATGGGTGGGTTCGCCCTGATGATGGTGCTCGACACCGTCCTCGGCTGATTTTTCTCCCTTTACGCGCATCGGCGCGAGTTTTTCGCGCTTTGACGGGAATGCCGTCGATAAACCCGGGCCGACGGACGCGGCCTGGGCGACGGAGGGCTATGCCTTCTTCCGCCACGGAATTTCCAGCTCCGTCGTTTGGTCCGTCAGGCGGAAACCCCTTTCCCGTATCTTGCGCCTTTTGAATATTTGGGGCTTTTGGGGTGCGAAGCCAAGGTCGGTGGGGTGTTGGCCAAGTGTCGGACCCGTAACGAAGGCAATGCGCAGAAATTCGTCATTCTCCCCCATGACGGGTCTTTACTCACCCGGAAGTGTTAAGCGTGAGTTAAGGTACTAAAAATCCACTGGAAAGCCAGAATTCGCCATGGTATGCGGGGGGAAGCACTGGAAGAAGCATTCCTGGGGAAGGGGTTGCCTTGATGATTGGACGCGGTGCAACGCGGGTGATCCCGTCCCTTGCGCTCGCGCTGGCGATCGGCGCGGGACACGCGAATGCACAAACGGCGCAAACCGTCGCTGTGCCGGAGAAGGCGGGGGTGACGAGCGGGCGCGGGGAAAACCGCGCCGCGCTGCTGCGCGGTCTGCTTCAGGGCGAGAGCGAAGTCCCGATTGCGGTGGCGGGCGCCGAGACGCCGGACACGGTCGAAACCGTCGGCCTCGCCGAGGCGGTGGCGCTGGCGATGAAGTCCAACTACGAAGTCCTCGCCGCCGACGCCAAGAAGTCCGGCACCGAATGGGACGTCGTGGCGTCGTACGGCCAGTACGCGCCCCAGGTCAACTTCACCTACGCCACCGGCACCGAGCGCAGTTCCCCGGCGTCGTACAACGATTCCATCGGCAACCGCGTCACCGACGACACCCATCATCGCCGCGACCGGGTGTGGAAGATCCAGCAGCCGCTGGTCGACGTTGCGATCATTACCGACATCCTTCAGCGCCGCACCACCGACGACGTCGCCGCCGCCGAGCGCGTCGGCGTGCGCGAGCGGGTGGCGCTCGACACCGTGAACAGCTTCCTCAAGCTGATCCAGGGGGTGCTGACGGTGCGCTACGCCGAGCGCTACAAGGCGTCGCTCGACAGCTTGCAGGACCGGATGTCGGCCCGTGTCGAGGGAGGCGGCGCCTCGCGCGCCGACCTCGAACGGGTGCGCTCGCGCGCGATCACCGCCGATTCCGCGATTATTTCGTCGCGCTCCGAGCTCGAGGCGGCGCAGATCGAGTTCCGCCGTCTCGCCGGGGTGTTGCCGCTCAAGCTGCGGATTCCCGAACACCTGATGCCCGACGTGCCCGACGCTCCCGGCGAGGCGCTGCGCCGCGCGCTGGCCGCAAACCCGGAGTATCTCGCCTCCGATCTCCAGTCCAACGTCACCCGGCTCGAAAGCGACAAGGCGTACGCCCGCGTGCTGCCCAAGCTCAGCTTCGAGGTCAGCCGCACCACCACCTACAACGCGGGCGGCTCGGCGAAGGGCAACCCGGTCGACGGCGGCCCGTGGCCCAACGAGATCGAGAACATGGCGATGCTGGTGGCGACGTGGTCGTTCAACGGCGGCTCCGACGTGTTCCAGGGCATCGGCTACGGCGAGCGGGCGCGCGAGGCGCAGTACAAGACCCTCGACCTCCGGCGTCGCATCGAGGAAAGCATGGCGAACAGCTACAACGCGCTCGCCGCCGCCGACAAACGGATTCAGGCGACGCGACAGGCGCTCGCCGCCAATTCCCTGGTCGCGACCAGCTTCGAGGAGCAATACCTCGCGGGCAGCCGCCAGCTCTTCGATCTTCTCGACGCCTATGAGCGGCTCTATTCGTCGCGCGTCGAGCTGATCCGCCTGATCACCGCCGAGGCGCAGGCGGCATTCCAGGTTCGCCGCCAGATGGGCGACATGGTCGGCGCCGTTCTCGGGACCGGGGAGCCCCAGTCATGAGCGAGTACAAGGAACAGAATTACTGGCCGGGGTTCGTCGACGCGCTCAGCAACGTCGTGCTCACCCTGGTGTTCGTGTTGGTGGTGTTCGTCTTCGCCCTGGTGCTCTCCTCCGACAAGCTGCGCAAGCGCGCCTCCGAGCTTTCGGAATCGGTGAAGCAGGAGGAAGTCGCGCGGCAGGAGGCTCTGACCGAAAAGGAGAGCCTGAAGCAGGAGCAGCGCGAAGTCCTGGCGCAGTTGCAGGTGGCGCAGGACAAGGTGCGCGAGCTGGAAAAGACCGAACTCCAGCTCAAGCGCGACCTCGCCCAGGCGCGCGCGCAGCACGACACCGAGGTGCGACCGGAGCCGCAGCCGAGCCTGGTCAAGGAGCGCACCGAGATCAAGGTGGTCGCGCCCGCGCCCGACCTGGTCAAGGGCGAGCCCGATCTGTCGCGCGAGAACGGCGCGATCGTCCTGCTCTTCCCGCGTAACGTCTTCCAGCTCGACGACAAGGCCAAAGAGGCGCTCGACAAGGTGCTGGACGGGCAGGGCGACAAGCTCAAGGGCGCGCTCTCTGCGGTGCTGTCGCTGACCGGGGCGGAGACCTACACCGAAGCGCGGCGGCTCGCCTATTTCCGCGGCCTCGTGGTGCGCAACTACTTGATCGACAAGGGCCTCGGAGACGGTCGCACGATCCACGTGATGATCGAAACCGGGAAGGAGAACCGCGATGGACGGGTCGAGATCCGTTTTCGTCACCCCTGACGCGGGACTAAGGCGGCCCCGCGCGGCGGCGTGGCGGCGGGTCGAGGGTCCGGGCGTGTTCCTGGTTGCGGTCGCGGCGCTGGTGGCGCTGCTGATCGCCTGGGCGGCGCTTGCCCAGGTGCATCGCGTCGTGCGGGTCGAAGGGCGGATCATCCCGGCGGGCCGCGCGCAGCAGATCCAGCATCTCGAGGGCGGCATCGTCGCCTCGATCCTGGTGACCGAGGGCGCGACGGTGAAAAAGGGCGACCTGCTGCTGACCATCGACGCGACCAACGCCGGTGCGGCGCTCGGCGAGGCCGGGGCCAAGCTCGCCGGGCAGCGGATCCGCGCGGTGCG
>LUYR01000475.1 GCA_001603335.1 Rhodospirillales bacterium Alpha_05
ACCGACGGCGGACGCGCCTCGCCGGTGAGCGGCAGCACGTCGGGCTGGTCGAGCGGCAGGTGGAAGTCCGACGCCAGCGCGCGCCGCTTCGGCAGCGGCGGCCGCATCACGTTGGTCCAGTATTCGCGCAGGAAGCCGACGCCGAACACGCCGCCGACGGCGATGTGGGTGGAGCTCACCGGCAGGCCGAGGGCCGAGGCGACGAGAACCGTCACCGCCGCCGACAGCGCGACGCAGAACGCGCGGGTCTGGTCGAGCTTGGTGATCTTCTCGCCGACGGTGCGGATCAGCTTCGGCCCGAACAGCATCAGGCCGAAGGAAATCCCGAGCGCGCCGACCACCAGCACCCAGATCGGCAGGGTCACCTTGGCGGCGACGCCGCCGCCGTTGGCGGCGTTGACGATCGCCGCGAGCGGGCCGACCGCGTTGGCGACGTCGTTGGCGCCATGGGCGAAGGAGAGCAGCGCGGCGGAGAAGATCAGCGGCATGGTGAACAACGAGCTCACCGACTTGCGGCGGTTCTCGAGGAACGCCGACTGCCGCGCCACCACCGGCCGCATCACCACCAGGGTGATCACGAACGCGAGCGCGCCCAGGGTCAGGGTCACCGCCAACGGCGGCTTCCAGACATGGCTGAGGCCCTTGAGCACGAGATAGATGGTGAACGCCGCCGCGAGGATTGCGATCAGCGGCGGAATCCATCGCCGCGCCGCCGCGAGGCGGTCGGGCTTGTAGAGAATCGCGACCTTGATGAACACCAGGAAGGCGCAGGCGATGACCCCGCCGAGCAACGGCGAGAGCACCCAGCTCAGCACGATCGCCTGCATCGTCGACCAGTCGACCGCGTCCATCCCCGCTGCGACGATGCCCGCGCCGAGCACGCCGCCGACCACCGAGTGGGTGGTCGAGACCGGTGCGCCGAGCATGGTTGCGATGTTGATCCACAAGGCGCCGGCGAGCAGCGCCGCCATCATCGCGAGGATGAAGGTGTCGGCGTCGCCGACCCGCGCCGGGTCGACGATGCCCTTGGAAATCGTCGAGACCACGTCGCCGCCCGCGATGATCGCACCTGCGGCTTCGCACGAAGCGGCGATGATCAGCGCGCCCATCATCGACAGCGCGCGCGAGCCGACCGCCGGGCCGACGTTGTTGGCGACGTCGTTGGCGCCGATGTTGAGCGCCATGTAGCCGCCGATCACCCCGGCAAGCACGACGAACCAGTAGCTGTTGCCGTGGCCGTTCAGGGTCAGGGTGAACAGCAGCACGCCGATCAGGAACAACCCGCCGACGCTGACGGCGACACGGAACGTGCCGAGGCTTGCAGTCGCCTTCTCGATCTGAGAAATGCGCTTGAGGTCTTTGTCGAGAGCCCGATGTGCCAAGAGAATCCCCGCTTCGGAAGCGGGGCCGCCCAAGGCGCCCTGGCGTGGGCGATGCCGCGCGCCGGCTTCCGGAATGTCATATTAGGTTCGCGGAAGTGTCATAGTGGCTTTGGCGCGGTGTGTCACCCGCGAAAGTCGCGGGGCGGCATGCCCGAGCCGCAAACCGACGGCCACAAAAATGCCGGAGGACGGTGAAGTCCCCCGGCAGGATCGGCGGG
>LUYR01000476.1 GCA_001603335.1 Rhodospirillales bacterium Alpha_05
CCAATCCGGCGCGGCCGGGGTGATGGTCGGGCGCGCGGCGTGCGGTCGCCCCTGGCTGATCGGGCAGATTGCCGCGGGATTGCGCGACGGCGCGATGCCGCCGCCGCCTGACCTCGAGCTCCGCGAGGCGATCCTCGTCGAGCACGTCGAGATGATGCTCGTCGAATACGGCGACTTCGGCGGGCTTCGTGCCGCGCGCAAACACATTTCGTGGGCGCTCAACGGCCTGGAAGGCGCGGCGGGCGCGCGCGAGCGGGTGTTCGCGGCGGAAACCGCGTCCGAGACTTTTGCGGCGATTGCCGCGGTGTTCGCCGACAATCGGCGGGAAAATGGGAGTTTGGCCGCCTGATGTCGATGTTCAGCAAATTTCATGCGACCAAGAACGGCAAGGGGAAGAGCCAGGGCGGCCCCGCATCCACCGACGACATGCTGAGCGTGCTCAATGCATTGCCCGAGGCGGTGATCGCGGTCGACGCCGAAAACCGGATCACCTACGTCAACGCCGCGGCGGAATCCCTGTTCGAGACCGGCGGGTCGCACATGGTCGGCCTGCCGCTTTCCGAGTTCGTGCCGCCCGACAGTCCGGCGATTGCGCTGCTCGACCAGTGCCGCGCCGACCACTGCCGCTATTCGGAGCACGGCGTCGAACTCGACACGCCGCGCACCGGGCCGCGCACGATGACGGTGCAGGTGGCGCCGGTCTACGACGACGCGCGCTGCGTGGTGCTCTCGATGCACGAGCACTCGATCGCAAAAAAGATCGGCCAGCAGCTCAGCCACCGCAACGTCGCCCGTTCGGTGACCGCGATGGCTCGGTTGCTCGCGCACGAGGTGAAGAACCCGCTTTCCGGTATCCGCGGCGCGGCGCAGCTCCTCGAACAGAATGCCAACGAGGACGACCGGACGCTCACCCGCCTGATCTGCGACGAAGCCGACCGCATCGTTGCGTTGGTGGACCGGATGGAAGCGTTCTCCGACAAACCGCAGCTGCTGCGCCAGCCGGTGAACATTCATCAGGTTCTGGAGCACGTTCGCCGCGTCGCGGAGAACGGCTTCGCCAAGGGTATCCGCATCGTCGAGATGTACGATCCGTCGTTGCCGCCGGTGCTCGGCGATCGCGACCAGCTGATCCAGGTGTTCCTCAATTTGGTGAAGAACGCCGCCGAGGCCGCGCCGGAAGATGGCGGCGAGATCGTCATCAGCACCAACTACCAGCACGGCATCCGCCTTGCGGTGCCGGGTGGGGCGAGCAATCGCCAGCATGTGCCGCTGGTGGTGACGGTGCAGGACAACGGTTCGGGGATCCCGAAGGAACTGCGCCAGAACCTCTTCGATCCGTTCGTCACGACCAAGTCCAGCGGCAGCGGCCTCGGCCTTTCGCTGGTGGCCAAGATCGTCGACGACCATGGCGGCATCATCGAGTTCGACTGCCAGCCGAAAAAGACGATTTTCCGGGTGATGTTGCCCGTTGCGTAACCGAGTCGCGAAAGAAAGACGCTTCCCATGACGCCATCCACGATTCTCGTCGCCGACGACGACCGCAGCATCCGCACCGTGCTTTCGCAGGCGCTGGCGCGGGCGGGTTTTGAAGTCCGCACCACCGGCAACGCCGCGACCCTGTGGCGCTGGGTGCAGGACGGCGAGGGCGATTTGGTGATCACCGACGTGATCATGCCCGACGAGAACGGCCTCGACCTGATCCCGCGGATCAAGAAGCTCCGCCCCGAGATGCGAATCATCGTGATGAGCGCGCAGAACACGCTGCTCACCGCGGTCAAGGCGACCGAACGCGGCGCGTTCGAGTACCTGCCGAAGCCCTTCGACATCAAGGAACTGGTGAGCGTCGTCCAGCGCGCGCTGTCGACGCCGAAGACCAACGCCGACAAGGTGGTCGCCGACGACGGCGACTACGATCGCCTGCCGCTGATCGGCCGCTCGCCCGCGATGCAGGAGATCTATCGCACCCTGGCGCGGCTGATGAACACCGACCTCACGGTGATGATCAACGGCGAGTCCGGCACCGGCAAGGAACTCGTCGCCCGCGCCCTGCACGAATATGGCAAGCGTCGCAACGGCCCGTTCGTCGCGATCAACATGGCGGCGATTCCGCGCGAGCTGATCGAAAGCGAACTCTTCGGCCACGAGAAGGGCGCGTTCACCGGCGCAACGACGCGCTCGGCGGGCCGCTTCGAGCAGGCCGAGGGCGGCACGCTGTTCCTTGACGAAATCGGCGACATGCCGCCCGAGGCGCAGACCCGCCTGCTACGCGTGTTGCAGGAAGGCGAGTACACCACCGTCGGCGGCCGCACGCCGATCCGCGCCAACGTCCGGATCATCGCCGCGACCCACCGCGATCTCTCGGTGCAGATCCGCCAGGGCCTGTTCCGCGAGGATCTCTACTACCGCCTCAACGTCGTGCCGATCCGCCTGCCGCCGTTGCGCGAGCGCACCGAAGACATTCCGGAACTGGTCAACCACTTCCTCAACGTCGCGGCACAGGAAGGCCTGCCCAACAAGTCTCTCGACGCCAAGGCGATCGAACGACTGAAGCAGCATCGCTGGCCCGGCAACGTGCGCGAGCTCGAAAACCTGATCCGCCGCCTCGCCGCGCTCTATTCGCAGGAAGTCATCGAGGTCGACGCGATCGAGGCCGAGTTGTCGTCGTCGATGTCGCCGGTGGCCTCCAATGGTCAGCCCGAGAACGAAGGTCTCTCGGGCATGGTCGAGCGCCACTTGCGCGAATATTTCCTTGCCCACAACGACGGCCTGCCCGCGCCGGGACTGCACGAGCGGATCCTGCGCGAGGTCGAACGGCCGCTGATTTCGCTCTGCCTCGACGCGACGCGCGGCAACCAGATCAAGGCCGCCCACGTCCTCGGGCTCAACCGTAATACGCTGCGCAAGAAGATCCGCGAGCTCGATATCCACGTGATCCGCGGCGTGAAGTGAGCGGTCCCGTCGGACGCGAAGGAAACCCGCAGGCATGAAGTCGCCGTCGAAGTCGAAGCACCGTCTCGGATTGCGCATCGGGCTGTGGGCGCGCCGCGTCCGGCTCGGCCGCAAGTTCGCGGTCGCGCTGGCGCTCGGCGCGATGCTGTCGGGCATGCTGACGATGGCGGCCCTGTTCGAGGCCGGGCCGTTCCGCCATTCGCCCGATCTCGCGTTCATCTATCTCAACCTCGATCTCGCCTTCCTGCTTGCCTTGGGCGTGATCGTGGTGCGCCGCATGGTGCAGATCTACGTCGAGCGGCGGCGGGGCGCGGCGGGGTCGCGGCTACAGAGCCGGCTCGTGCTCTCCTTCGCGCTGCTTTCGGTGGTGCCGACGGTCCTCGTCGG
>LUYR01000477.1 GCA_001603335.1 Rhodospirillales bacterium Alpha_05
CGTCGGATCGCGTTTTCTCCCCATGTTTGCAAATTATTTATTTCCGCCTGTGTAGAATTCACGTATGCCTCCGTGCCCCGAAACGAGTCCGGCAGCTTCGGCCTGCTCGACGGGGCGCGACGATCGGGATTTTTGCGGTTTCGTCCACCGCCGCTCGCACAGGGTTTGGGGATGTTCAAAAACACCAAAGTAATGCTCCGTTTGATGATCGTGGTCCTGTTGGGCGCGCTCGGTTTGATGGTGTTCGCGACCGTCAGCCTGCGCAGCCTCAGCGCCAACCTCCTGAATGAGCGGCAGTCGAAGACGCACGAGCAGATCGAGACCGCGGTTTCGCTGGTCAACACCTTGATCAAGGAAGGCCAGGCCGAAGGGCTCTCGACCGAAGCGATGCAGAAGCGCACGATGGAGGTGATCTCCGGCCTCCGCTACAGCGGCAACCAGTATTTCTGGATCAACTCGATGTCGGGCGAGATGCTGATGCATCCGACCAATCCGAAGTTGGTGGGGACCGATATCACCGAACTGAAGGACGCCAACGGCAACAAGTTCTTCGCCAGCATGATCGACTTGGTGCGGCGCGAGGGCGGCGGCTTCTATCACTACTGGTGGCAGACGCCGCAGGACCCGAAGCCGCGTGAAAAGGTCTCCTACGTCATCGGCGTGCCGCAGTGGGGCTGGGTGATCGGCACCGGCATCTACATCGACGACGTCGGCACGACCTTCTGGCACGAAGCCCGTATCCTCGGGCTGGTCGGTTTCGTGATCCTGCTGGTCACCGGCGGCGCCGCGTTCAGCATCACCCGGGGCGTCACCCGGCCGCTCGCCAAGCTCGGCGACACCATGAACGAACTCGCCGAGGGCAACCTCGACGTCGACATCCCCTACGCCGAGCAGCGCGACGAAATCGGCGCGATGGCCCGCACCGTGCAGGTGTTCAAGGAGCGCGGCCTCGAAGTCCGCCGCCTCCAGGATGCGGCGGAGCGGCAGAAGGAGCAGGCCGCCCAGGAGCAGCGGGCGGCGATGAACGCGCTCGCCGACAACTTCGAGGCATCGATCAAGGCGGTGGTGAAGTCGGTCGCGGGCGCGGCGGTGCGGATGCGGGATTCGGCCGCGTCGATGTCGTCGGCGTCCGAAAAGGCGACGCGCCAGTCCGAGGCCGTCGGCGTCGCGGCGGAGCAGGCGACCGCCAACGTCCAGACGGTTTTGGCGGCGACCGAGCAGCTCTCTGCCTCGGTGGCGGAAATCGGCCGCCAGGTCGAGCAGTCGAGCAAGATCGCGGGGGACGCGGTGGAGCAGGCGCGGACCAACCGCGAGATCGTCGAAGGCTTGGCGCAGGCGGCGACGCGGATCGGCGACGTCGTCGGCCTGATCACCGACATCGCCAACCAGACCAACCTGCTCGCGCTCAACGCCACCATCGAGGCGGCGCGCGCGGGCGACGCGGGCAAGGGCTTCGCGGTGGTCGCGGGCGAGGTGAAGAACCTCGCCACCCAAACCGGGCGCGCCACGGGCGAAATCTCCGACCAGATCACCAGCGTGCAGGGCGCGACCCGTGAGGCGGTTTCCGCAATCGAGAGCATCTCGGCGACGATCGGCCAGATCTCGGAGATCTCCTCGACCATCGCTGCGGCGGTGGAGGAGCAGGGCGCGGCAACCCACGAGATCGCCCGCAACGTCGAACAGGCCGCCACCGGCACCCGCGCGGTGTCCTCCAACATCATCGACGTCAGCCGCGCCGCCGGCGAAACCGGTCGCGTCGCCAACGAAGTCCTCGACGCCGCCACCGACCTCACCGCCCAGGCGGAAAAGCTCACCGCCGAAGTCGACGGCTTCATCGCCCGCGTCCGCATCGCCTGACGCGACGACGCCCGCCAAAAATGAAAAAGGCCCCGGTTTCCGGGGCCTTTTCGTATTCAGCGGGCCTGCATCTCTTGCCGGATGCGCGCCAGCGCGTCGGCGTTGACTTCGTGTTTGTCGCCGCCGGTGATCAGGAGGTCGTAGGCGCCGCCTTCGCCGAGCGCGGCCACGGTTTCCGACACCACGGGGGCGTAGTCGCGCGCGCCGGTGCCGCGATAGCAGCAGCCGTCGAACTGGTTGAGGATCTGCACCTGCCGCCGTCCCTGGCCAGCCGCGCCCATCACGTAGAGCTCGAGGAAGTTGGCGCGGGCGACGAGGCCGGGGTGGAGCTGCTCGTAGTCGCCGAGGCGGGAGTTGGGCGGCGCGGCCATCAGGTAGAGCGGCAGGCTGCCCGCCACCGGGATCGAGAGGCGGATGCGCGGGTCGACCGCCGCGTCGACGGTCACCGTCCAGCCACCACCGGAGAAGCCCACCGCGTCCACCGCCGTGGCGTGCGGCCCGTCGGGCGCGGTCTCAAGCCAGTTGACCGCCACCACCAGCGGGTGGAGGAACAGCTTGAGCGGCGAGAAGCTCTCGGTTTCGAGGTAGCGGTAGATCTCGTGATCGAAGGCGAGCGGCACCGCGCCCGCGTGCGCGGTTTCGATCTCCTTGGGCGAGATGTTGGGGGCACGGTTGGGCATGGTGAAGGCGACCACCGGGCGGCCTTCCGCCAGCAGTGCCGCGATCGTCTTGAGGGAATCGTCGGCGAGGTGCGTCCCGACATGGCCATGGTTGTAGAGCACCGGCGCGCCGGTAATGTTGGCGGGCTCGAAGTAGTGCGCCACCGCCGCGAAGCCGTGCTCCATGCCGATGGTGAGCCGGGTGGTGCGCACCAGTCCGGCGAGGCGGCCGCCGGTCGGG
>LUYR01000478.1 GCA_001603335.1 Rhodospirillales bacterium Alpha_05
CCCGCCGCGACGAACGCCGCCAACGCCTCCGCCGCCCCCGGCACCGCCGACGCGGACGCAAAGCCGCAGGCGTCGAACCCCGCCTCCCGCGCCCAGCCCCGGATCGTGTCCTTGATCGCGTCGGTCATTGCTCTCTCGAAAACACGCGGGCTCTGCCCGCACCCGCAAAGGGACTCGGTCCCTTTGATCCCATTAGTTTTGGTTTTTCGCGCGCAGCGCAATCATCCCATCACGCGGCGTGACGGTTTTCTCGCGCTCCGCGCAAAAACTAACGGGGTCTGGGGCCCAAGGCCCCAGCGGGCCCGGGCAGAGCCCGGACCTTACAGCGCGTCCACATCCCCACGCGACAGCTCCGCTTCGATCGCGGCGGCGGTTTGCTTCAGGGTTCCGGCTTCGATTGCGCTGCGGAGGCGGGCCATGAGCATTTGGTAGAAGCGGAGGTTATGCCAGGTGAGCAGCATCGCTCCCTGGATTTCCTCGCAGCGGATCAGGTGGTGGAGGTAGGCGCGGGAGTAATGGGTGCAGGCCGGACAGTCGCAGTCTTCGTCCATCGGGCGCGGGTCTTCGGCGTGGCGCGCGTTGCGGAGGTTGAGGGTACCGCGATGGGTGAAGGCCTGGGCGGTGCGGCCCGAGCGGGTCGGCATCACGCAGTCGAACATGTCGACGCCGCGCAGCACCGCGCCGACGATATCGAGCGGCTTGCCGACGCCCATCAGGTAGCGCGGGCGGTTGGTGGGCAGGAGCGGCGTGGTGAATTCGAGGGTTTCGAACATCGCCTCCTGGCCTTCGCCGACCGCGAGGCCGCCGATGGCGTAGCCGTCGAAGCCGATCTCCTGGAGCTTGGCGGCGGATTCGGCGCGCAGGTCGCGGTAGACGCTCCCCTGGACGATGCCGAACAGGCCGTAGCCCTCGCGCGGCACGAAGGCATCCTTGGAGCGTTTGGCCCAGCGCATCGAGAGGCGCATCGAGGACGCGGCGACATCATGTTCGGCGGGGAACGGCGTGCATTCGTCGAACGCCATGGTGATATCGGCATCCAGGTGGTTCTGGATGTCCATCGAGCGCTCGGGGGTGAGGTGGTGGGCCGAGCCGTCGACGTGGGAGCGGAACGTGACGCCGTTCTCGTCGAGTTTGCGCAGCTTGGACAGCGACATCACCTGGAACCCGCCGGAATCGGTGAGGATCGGCTTGTCCCAGTTCATGAACTTGTGCAGGCCGCCGAGCGCGCCGATGCGTTCCGCGCCGGGGCGGAGCATCAGGTGGTAGGTGTTGCCGAGGAGGATTTCCGCTCCCGTGGCGGCGACGGACTCGGGCATCATCGCCTTGACCGTGGCGGCGGTGCCGACCGGCATGAACACCGGGGTCTGGATGCTGCCGTGCGCGGTGTGGACGCAGCCGCGTCGCGCCGCGCCGTCGGTGGTGAGAACGTCGAAGCCGATTGCGGTCATCGGGAGGTTCCTTCAAGGAGGCTGGTGTCGCCGTAGGAATAGAAGCGGTAGCCGGAAGCGATGGCGTGGGCATAGGCCGACTGCATCCGCTCCAGTCCGGCGAAGGCCGAGACCAGCATGAACAGGGTGGACTTCGGCAGATGGAAGTTGGTGAGCAGCCGGTCGACGGCGCGGAATTTATAGCCCGGCGTGAGGAAAATCGCGGTGTCGCCGGAAAACGGCGTCACGATGCCGTCAGCGCCGGTCGCGGTTTCGAGAATCCGGGTGGCGGTGGTGCCGATGGCGAGCAGACGCCCGCCGCCCGCGCGCGCCGCGTTGATCGCGTCGGCGACCCCGGCGGGAACGGTGCCCCATTCGGAATGCATGCGGTGGTCGGCGGTGTCCTCGACCTTGACCGGCAGGAAGGTGCCCGCGCCGACGTGGAGCGTCACCGACAGGCGCTTGACCCCCTTGGCGTCGAGCGCGGCCAACAGCTCGGGCGTGAAATGCAGGCCCGCGGTGGGCGCGGCGACCGAGCCTTCCTCGCGTGCGTAGACGGTCTGGTAGTCGCTGCGGTCGCGTTCGTCGGCTCCGTGCTCGCGGGGAATGTAGGGCGGCAGCGGCATTTCGCCGTAGGCTTCGAGTCCTTGGATCAGGCTCGCGCCCTCGCGGTCGAAGATCAGGCCGACGTCGCCCGCCTCCGACTTGTCGGTGACCTCGGCGCGGAATCCGCCGCCGAAGTCGAGCGCGTCGCCGGGCTTCAGCCGCTTGCCGGGGCGG
>LUYR01000479.1 GCA_001603335.1 Rhodospirillales bacterium Alpha_05
CAGCCGCTCGGCGCTTTTGCACAGCGCGTCGAGGCGGGCGAGGGCGGCGTCGAGGCGCGCCTTGTGGAGGTCGACCGCCATCATCGCTTCGCCGAGAGCAGGGTGTCGTACATGTCGCTCACCGTGCTGATGATCTCCGACGCGGCGGAATAGGCCTGCTGCGCGACGATCATGTTGGAGAACTCGGTGGCGGTGTCGGTGGTCGAGGATTCGAGCTCGCTCGACATGATCGCGCCGGTATTGCCGTTGTCCGCCTCGACGAGGTTGGCGCTGCCGGATTCGATGCTCGCGGCGAACACCGTGCCGGTCTTGGCTTCGAGGCCGTTGGCGTTGGCGAAGGTGGCGAGCGGGATCTTGTAGATCGCGTAGCTGATGCCGTTGTCGAAGTTGGCGTAGACGGTGCCGTCCTCGCCGACGTCGACCGAGGTGAACTCGCCGAAACGCAGGCCGTCCTGCACCACCGTCTTCAGGGTGATCGCGGGGTCGCTGGTGTCGTCGGAGGTGCCGTACTGGCTCAGGCCGTCGGTGGCGCCGACGGTGCCGACGGTGTAGCCGATCGCGCTGTCCGCCGCGCCCGAGGTCCAACCGGTGACGGTGAGGTCGAGGGAGGCGGGCGAGGCGAGCTTGCCGTCGCTGTCGAAGGTGAGGGTTTCGCTGTTGGTCGCGCCGAGGGAGATGCTCGTCGCCTCGGTGGCGTCGTCGAGGCTGGCGCTCGCCGACCATTCGTTGGTGGCGGTCTTGGTGTAGGTCATCGTCACCGCGTGCGAGACGCCGAGGCTGTCGAAGATTTCGGTGTCGACGGTGAAGGAATCGCCGACTTCGGCATCGGCGGGCAGGATCGCCTGGACTTTGAGCGAGGTCGTCGCCGCAGCCGCGCCCGAGTAGTCGTCGACGTTGATCGCCTCGAGCCCGGCGGCGCTCTTCGAACTGGTGATGTTGCCGTCGCGGTCGGTGGGGTAGCCCTGGAGATACCAGCCCGCGCTGTTGACCAGATAGCCGTCGTCGTCGGTCGAGAAGTCGCCGGCACGGGTGTAGTAGAAAATGTTGCTGTCGGTGTTGGAGGCGACGACGAAGAAGCCGTTGCCGTCGATGCCGAGGTCGGTCGAGCTCTCGGTGCCGACCAGGGTGCCCTGGGTGAGCAGGCTCTGGCTCGGGTCGACGGTGACCCCCGCGCCGGTGAAGTTGGAATACGAGCCCGAGCCCGAAACCATCGTCGCGAACGACGCGGTGGTGGTCTTGTAGCCGGTGGTGCTCGAGTTCGCGAGGTTGTTGGAGATATTCGACACCGCCGCCGACTGCGACAGCAGGGCCGACACCGCGATGTTCATCGAACTTGCAAGGGCGCTCATGATCGAGCCTCCGCCAAGGGGTTACGACGCGCTCGGGCTGGTCGCCGAGACGATGTTGCTGAGCGAGACGGTGGCGCCGTTCTGCATGATCAGTTGCGCGCTGCCGTCGGACCAATCGACCTGCTTGACCACGCTGGTGGTCGACGGGTCGATGTCGAGGCTTTCGCCGTCGCCGTCGGTGGCGACGATCTTCAGGGAATAGTTGCCGTCGGGCGCGGTGCTGCCGTTGGTGAGGGTGCCGTCCCAGGTGAAGGTCTGGGTGCCCGCGTCGGTGCCGAGGGTCTGGGTGTAGACCACGTCGCCGTCTTCGTCGCAGACCTGGGCGATCACGCTGTCCGCGTCGTCGGGCACGTCGATCGACCACGACAGGGTGTCGCCCGAAGTGTAGGCGAGGTCGTCGGCGGTATAGGTGACCTCCATGCCCACCATCGCCAGCGCCACCGAGGCGCTCTCGTTGTTGGTCGCGAGCACCAGGTTCTCGAGATAGGAGTTGCCGAGAATCTGCTGTTCGACCTGGGCGTAGTTGACCAGCTGGCTGGTCATCTCGTCGGTATCCGTGGGGTCGAGGGGATTCTGGTTCTGCAACTGCGCGGTGAGCACGCTCAGGAACAGCTCGTAGTTCTCGGACAGCGATTCGACCGACGACGCCGTGGTCGAGGAAAGGCCGCTTCCCGAAATCGTGCTGACCGTGCTCATCGTTCGCCTCCGTTTGCCGAAACGCCGGACGCGATCGTCCGGGCTTGAGCGAGAAACGGGGCGGGCCGCCAAACACTGGCGGAAAAAAATCCGGGGAAAAATTCGGGGGGTGGCGCGCCAGTGTCGGGTGGGGGGCTGCGTATAGGCGATGTAGGCGGCAGTCGGAGCGAACCGATCCGGCACGTCAGCAGCGGGGCTCGAACGGCCCCGTCGAGATCAACGAAGGAGATATCTCATGCCTGTGATTTCCACGAACACGTCGGCGAACTCCGCGCTGCGTTACCTCAACCAGAATTCCACCGAGCAGACCAGCGCCCTCAACAAGGTGGCTTCGGGTTCGCGCATCACCCGCGCCTCCGACGACGCCGCCGGCCTCGCGGTCGCCACCAAGCTCCAGTCCGACGTGTCGGTGCTCGGCCAGGCCTCGACCAACGCCAGCCACGCCTCCTCGATCCTCGAAACCGCCGACGGCGGCCTGTCGTCGATGTCCGACGTGCTCGAGCGCATGAAGGTTCTCTGCGCCGAGGCGATGTCGGGCGCGGTGGGGACCACCGAGAAGGGCTACATCCAGTCCGAATTCGATACCCTCGCGACCGAACTCAACACCATCGTCACCACCACCACCTTCAACGGCACCAAGCTGCTCGACGGCACCTACACCGCCGACTTCCTCGTCGGCACCCAGGCAACCGACGTGATCAGCACCGACCTCACCGACGCCACCACCTTCGGCGCGGTCGCGGTCCTCGGCTCCACGACCCTGAGCGGCCTCGATCTGAGCGGTGCGGCGGATGCCGCGCTCACTGCGGTCAACACCGCGATCGACAACGTCGCGGGCGCGCGGGCTTCCGTCGGTGCGATGGAATCGCAGTTCAACTACCACTCCACCCAGATCACCTCGTCGGAAGAAAACCTCGACGCCGCCCAGTCGGCGATCATGGACTGCGACATCGCCGAGGCGCAGTCGGAGTTCTCCTCCGCCCAGGTGAAGACCAACGCCGCGATCGCCGCCCTCGGGCAGGCCAACAGCATGCCGCAGCAGCTCCTCTCGCTGCTGCAGTAATCCGCCCACCGCGCCGCTTCCGCCCAAGGGGGTGGAAGCGGCGTCCGCCTCGGGGGAGCATCGACGCGATGTCGACGACCGTTACCGGTGCCAGCGGCACCACCTACATCACCGGCACCGGAACCTCCGGCTTCGATTCGTCGTCGCTGATCCAGGCCGCGGTCGAGGCGAAGATGGCCGGTGCGTACCGCATCGACGACCAGATCGACGTGCTCGACGCCCAGGTTTCGGCCTGGCAGGAAATGCGCGTCGACCTCGGCGAACTCTCCGACGCGGCGGAAGCCCTGTCGTCGGATGCCGACACCAACGTGTTCGCCGAGCGGTCGAGCTATCTCTCGTCGTCGTCGATCAGCAACCCCGACAGCGTCCTCGGCGTCACCGTTACCGACGAGGCCGAGCTCGGCATCTACACCGTCGACATCGTCAGCCTCGCGACCACCGAGAAGGTCGCCTCCGACGAAGTCGCGAGCAAGACCGACGCGCTCGGCTATGACGGCGTGTTCTCGCTCGCCGCCGACGACGGCACCGCCGCCGAGATCACCGTCACCTCCGACATGACGCTGGCGGGCCTCGCCTCGGCGATCAACGCGGTGAGCGGCACCACCAACGTCACCGCGACTTTGGTGAAGTCGAGCGACGCCGGCTACACCCTGGTGCTGACCTCGGTGAACACCGGCCAGGGGATCACCGCGACCGCGGTTTCGGGCGACGACGTGCTTCAGAGCATCGGCGTGACCGACGCCGACGGCGCCTGGGCGAACGAGCTGCAGGCCGCCGGAATGGCGGAGATCACCATCGACGGAATGACCGTGACGAGCGCGTCGAACGACATCGAGGACGTGCTGCCGGGGGTGTCGATCAGCCTCTACACCACCACCGCGGGGAGCACCATCACCCTCGAGGTCGGCCAGGATCTCGACAGCGTGTCCGACGCGATCACCGCCTTCGTCGACGCCTACAACCAGTATCGCACCTTCGCCCTCACCAACCAGGAAACCGACGAGAACGGCGCGGTCGAGGACGCGGTGCTGTTCGGCGACAACATGCTGCGCACCGTCAACACCACGCTTTACGGCGTTCTCGGCAAGTCGATCGAGGTGGACGGCGAGACCTATACCCTGTCGTCCCTCGGCATCACCTATGCCGACGACAACTCCCTCGAAATCGACAGCGACACCCTCGAAACCATGCTGATCCAGCACCCCGACGTGGTGCAGGCATTCTTCCAGCAGGCGACCACGGTGTCGAACGCCGACCTCTACGTGGCGACGATGCCGGGCGACCTCGACGCGGGCGACTACACCGTGGCGGTGACGATGAACGAAGACGGCAGCATCGCCTCGGCGACGATCAACGGCACCGCGCTCAACGTCAACGGCCAAACCCTCACCGGCACAAGCGGCTCGGAGTACGAGGGCATGCGCCTGGTCTACACCGGAACGACGAGCGCCAGCGTCACGATGGGCGTGACCGAGGGCCTGGGCGACGTGATGGTCGCCGCCCTCGACACCTATGCCGACGCCGACGACGGCCTGATCGCCGACCGGATTTCGTCGCTCAACGACACCATCGACACCAAGCAGTCGCGCCGCGACCTGATCGCGAGCCAGGCCGACGACTACGAAGACTACCTCACCACCTACTACGCGAAGATCGAGGCGGCGATCGAAGCCTCGGAACTCGCGCTCAAGCAGGTCGAAGCGCTGTTCGACACCGGCAGCGACGATTGATCTCCCCGTTGATCCAGGAGGGTACACGATGAACCGGAACATCCACGAAATCGGCGCCAAGGCCTACGGCGCGGCGCGCCGCACCCAGACGCCGCTCAGGGTGATCGTCGAGCTTTACGACGCGATGCTGTGCTCGGTCGCCCACGCCAAGGCGGCCAAGCTCGAAGGACGGCCGGAGACCGAGTTCCTCGCGGTGGAACGGGTGAGCAAGATCATCCAGAGCCTCGACAGCGCGCTCAACGAGGAGGCGCGCGCCAAGCCGGTGGTCGAGCCCCTGCACACCTACTACAAGACCACGATGACCCAGCTCCACCGCGCCAAGCAGGCGAAGTCGCCGGATGCCGAAATCCGCTACGGCAGCGTCCAGCGCCAGATCCTGGCAATGCGCGAGGCCTTCGCGGCGGTCGCCGGGGTGCCCTCGCTGGTGGCCCGCAGGATGGAAAAAACTGCCTAGTTCTAGGCAGATACTGCCGAGTGACGTGCGCCACAGCGCTTGCTAAAACACCATGATACTCGGGTGGTCCCTTTGGGTGGATTAACCAGAACCGCAGACGCAGATGATCGTCATGCCACGGAGACGTGGGTGGACACGCTCGCCGAGACCCGACAGCCAGCATTGACCCCGGAGGACACCACCGACGAGGCGTTGATGTTGCGCGTGCAGGACGGCGACAAGATCGCGTTTCGTCTGCTCGTCGGCCGCCACATCGACCGCATCGTCGGCACCGCCCGCCGCATCGTCGGCGCGGCGGACGCCGAGGACGTGGCGCAGGACGTGTTTCTGCGGGTGTGGACCGCCCGCGCCCAGTGGACTCCCGGCCAGGCGCGGTTTCGCACCTGGCTCTATCGCGTCGCGGTCAACCGCTGCATCGACCACACCCGGCGCGCCCGCCCCACCTCGATCGACGACGTTCCCGAAATCGAGGACGACGCGCCCGGCCCGCTCGACACCTGCGAGCGCAACGAGGACGCAAACCGGCTGCATTCCGCCATGGAGCACCTGTCGGAACAACAGCGTACCGCCATCACCCTTTATTACCACGAGAGTTTGACGGCGGCGGAAGTTGCGGAGATTATGGGCCTACGGCTGAACGCCGTGGAGTCCCTCCTGAAGAGAGGGCGGCAAAAGCTGAGAACAGTGCTTAAATAAGAGTCCACAGGACGTGGACGAGCTGGAGGGATCATGACGCCCGAAGAATTCACGGCGTTGCTCGATACCTATGGTGCCGACCTGACGCGGTGGCCGCATGCCCATCGCCAGGGCGCGCAGCGGTTGCTTCAAGTCTCGGAACGGGCGCGCGATGCGTTTGCCGAGGCCCAGATGTTGGATGCGGTGCTCAAGTCTCCCGAGCCCGGTCTTTCGTCGGCGCGGCGGCAGCGCCTCACCGACGCAATTCTCGACAATCTGCCCGACGAGCCCGCCACGCGCCGCACGGTGCGCGAGCCCGAAGCGCGCCCGGTTCGTGGGGAATCGGGCTTCGGCGCGGCGATCGTGCGGCCGTTGACGCCGCTCTGGGTCGTCTGCCTTGGTTTTGGCATGATTGTCGGGGTAATTCTCACCCTCGGGCACGCTCCCGCGCCCGCGCCCCAATCGGCGGAAGGCGGTTGGGTCGAAAACATGGCGTTCTACGGCGGGCTTTAGAGCGTCTTCGGTGAGGTGAGATGGTGACGATGAAGCGTTGGTTGATCGGCTCCCTGGCGTGCAATGCACTGCTCGTCGGGATCGGCGCGGGGATTCTCGTCGGCGGTTTCCTGCGGCCCGCCGGGCCGTTGCCGCCGCTCGGTCCGCGCCCGGGGATTCAGCGCGACCTGATGATCGCGGCGGAAACCAGCCTCACCGGCGACCAGCGCGAGCAGGCGATGGAAATCATTCGCCGCAACTCCGACGACTTCGCCAAGCCGCCGCTGCCGCGCGCCGACGAACTGCTGTCGCGCTTCGTCGCGGGCGACGTGCCGAAGCTCCAGGATTTCCTCGACCCAGGTTTCGAGCAGCGCCGCCGCCGCGACGCCGAGAACCTGCGCAAGATCTTCGCCGAGCTTGCCGACGCGCTCGAAGAGCCGGAGCAGCGCCAGGCCCTCGCCGACGCGCTGCAGAAGCGGGTCGACACCGTGCGCGCCTGCATCGACGCGGGCGCGATCCCGCCGCGCTGATTTCCGCGACAGTTTGATACAGTTTTCCGTGGCTTACGGCATGCGTTAGCGACAATTGCGGCGTACTCTTTCGGCGTGTCTGGACGACGGCAAAGGAGCGCCCGGTGGCAACGGCAAAATCATGGATAGGGCGGCATTGGCGGTTGCTGGCGGTGGCGGCGGTGGCGCTTGC
>LUYR01000480.1 GCA_001603335.1 Rhodospirillales bacterium Alpha_05
GGCGGGGCGCGCCTTGACGAAGGTGCCGCGCCCGACTTCGCCCGACACCAGGCCGAGGCGCTCGGCCTCGACATAGGCGCGCGCCACGGTTCCCACCGTCACCTTGAGGCTCCACGCCAATTCGCGCTGCGGCGGCAGTTTCGCGCCCGGGCCGAGCGCGCCCGTGCCGATGTCGGCGGCGAGCGCGTCGACGATCGCGCGGTATTTCGGGCCGGAGCGTCCGGCGAGGTCTGGGGTCCAGAATGACATGGTGTCAATGTTAGCATTGACTCGTTCATTGAGTCAATTTCATATCATGAACAGGTTCAATCGTAGCGAAACCTGGGGAAAGCCCCCGTAATGAATGGGTGCAATCATGATGATCAGAGATTCAATCCGAATCACCCCCTTCATGGCTGCGACCGGCGAGGTCCGGCTCCGCGCGGCCAGCCGCAAGGCGCTGCTGTGGGTGGTCGACACGCTTGAGACCTGGGCGGCGCGCGCCGAGCAGCGCCGCCAACTCGCCACCCTCGACGCGCGGATGCTGCGCGACATCGGCCGGTCCGAATCCGACGTCGTCCGAGAAACCGCTAAGCCGTTCTGGAAGAAGTGATTCTGCCTGCCCATATGCGAATCCTGGACAGGAGGCGAAGATGGGCGAATTGCGGGAACGACAGGACTATCCGGTGGACGCCGTGCGGCGTTTTCTCGAGCCCGGGCCGACGGTGCTGGTGTCGTCGGCGTGGCAGGGCGAGACCAACGTAATGACCCTCGGCTGGCACATCGTGCTGGACTTGAAGCCGTCGCTGGTCGGGCTGAGGATCCACGCCTCCACCCACAGCCACGCGATGATCCGCGACAGCGGCGAGTGCGTGATCAACCTCCCCACCACCGCGCTCACCGACGCGGTGGTCGGCATCGGCAACTGCTCGGGCCGGGAGGTGGACAAGTTCGCTCGCTTCGACCTCACCAAGCAACCCGCCGCGATGGTGGGCGCGCCGCTGATCGGCGAGTGCCACGCCTGCTTCGAGTGCCGCCTGCACGACGAGACCCTGGCCGCGCGCTACAATTTCTTCGTCTTCGAGGTGGTGAAGGCGCACGTCGCGCCGCTGCCCGACCATCCGGAGACGCTGCATTACACCGGCGACTGCACCTTCATGCTCGCGGGCCGCACGATCAGCCGCCGCGAGCTGTTCCACCGCGAGATGGTCTGACGCGAGGTCAGGCAGGATCGCGGCTGAGGGCCGCGAATTGCAGTTCGCGGCGGACCTGGAATCCGATAGATCGATAGACCGAAATCGCGGCGGTGTTGTCGGCGAGGGCGTGGAGGAACGGGGTTTCTCCCGCCGCCGCGATCTTGCCCGCGACGAAGCGCGACAGCAGCGCGCCGAAGCCGCGCCCGCGGAAGTCGGGGTGGGTGGCGACGCCGCTGATTTCGACATGGCCGGGGAGTTTCATCCGCTCGCCCGCCATCGCCACCAGGCGCTTGCCGTCGCGGATGCCCCAAAAATCTCCGAGATCCTGCGCACGCAGCGAAAACGGGCCGGGGTTGCAGAGGGTGGCGAGGGCGAGCAGGTCGGCGGCGTGGTCCCATCCGAGGGTGACGATGCGCGGGTCGTCGCAGGCGGCGATCTCGGCGGCGGGCACCATCTGCACGATCTCGGCGACGAAGCTCGCATGCATCCCCTCGGGCACGCGGATCGGCGCGGCCTGGGCGGTGAGGAGGGTTTCGCCGGGCCGGGCGAGCCGCGCGAGGG
>LUYR01000481.1 GCA_001603335.1 Rhodospirillales bacterium Alpha_05
GGTGCTCTCCCACCCGGCGCTGCTGCGCGCGCTCCCCGGCGCGCAGCCGGTGCGCTTTCCCCTGCGCTACTGGATCTGCGGCGGCGATGCGGCGGCGGCGGCGCTCGATTTTCTCGGCCAAAGCTTGCGCTAGGCGGTTTCGCCACATACCCTTTTTGCTACCGAAGCACAGGAGGGGTTGGGCGATGATGATCGTGGCGGTGGTCAACACCAAGGGCGGTAGCGGCAAGACCACGGTGGCGACCCACCTCGCGGCCCACTTCGCGCAAAAGGGCCTCGCCACCGGACTCGCCGACCTCGACCCGCAGGAATCCGCCTCGGGCTGGCTCGCGCGCCGCCCCTACACCTTGCCCGCGATCCAAGGCGTCGACCTCGAAAAGGCGAAGCCGCCGAAGTCGCTCGCGCGCCTCGTCGTCGACGCGCCCGCCGCGCTCAAGCGCAAGGCGGTGGCCGAGGTGGTGGAAACCGCGGACGTGCTGGTGATCCCGGTGCTGCCCTCGGTGTTCGACGAAGACGGCACGCGGCGCTTCCTCACCCACATCGCCGATCTGAAGCCGGTGAAGAAGGGCAAGCGCGACATCTGCTTCGTCGCCAACCGAGTGCGCCTCAGGAGCCGCGCCGCCGATCGGCTCGACGCCTTCCTCGCCGACATGAACTTTCCGGTGATGGCGCGCCTGCGCGACACCCTGATCTACGCCAACCTCGCGGCGGAAGGGCAGAGCCTGTTCGACGTCGGCGGCGCACGCCTCGACGACCACCGCCGCGACTGGCGACCGCTGCTCGACTACCTCGACAACTGCGCGCCCTAGCCCCAAAAAAACCGCCCATGCAAAAGGCCGCCGGAGTTTCCTCCGGCGGCCTTTTGGTTTGTCGGATCGGTTCCGGCTTAGTGGAACTTCTCCGGCAGGTCGGCGATCGCGCGATCGATCAGGGCGTTGGACTGGGCGGCGGAGAGCTTGTCCTCCATCACCTTGGTCGCGGTGGCGACCGCCACCTCGATCGCGACGTTGCGGACTTCGCGCTTGGCCTGTTCCTCGGCCGCGGCGATCCGCTCGAGAACCTGACGCTCCGCCGCGGCGACGCGGTGGGCGAGTTCCTCGGCGGCCTGGACCTTGAGCTTGGCCGCTTCGTTCTTCGCGCGGGCGACGATGTCCTGCGATTCCTGAAGCGCGTCACGCTGCTTGCGCTGGTATTCGGCGAGCAGGGCCTGCGCTTCCTCGCGGATGCGACGGGCGGTTTCCAGACGGTTGCGGATGGTCGTGCCGCGGCTGTCGAGCAGCGCGCCGATCTTGGCGTAGCCGATCTTGACCAGCATCAGGACGACGACGACGAACCCCAAGCCGACCCAGAAATGGGTGTCGAGGTAGAACGGCACGTCCTCGTGGCCGCCGTGTTCGGTCGCGGCCTGGGCGGCGGAAATCAAAAGGTTCATAGCCCACGCTCCTTGGCGACGGCGGCGACCACCGGGGCCACCGTATCGGCGTCGGCCTTGACGTCGGCGATGCGTTCGACGATCGCGGCGGCGACGTCGGCGGCGATCCCGTTGACCTCGGCCAGGGCTTCATGCCGGGCGGCGTGAATCCGCGCCTCGCTCTCGGTGATCTTCGCAGCGAGGACGGCGTCCATTTCGGCGTGGCGCGCCGCGGCCTCTGCCGCGTTGGCTTCCATCGCCCGGCTGATCTCGGCCTGGGCGGAGGTGCGCGCAGCGGCCAAAGCCTTTTCGTAGGTGGCGATGGCGGCTTCGGTTTCGGCCTTCAGGCGTTCGGCCATGTCGAGATCGTCGGAAATCCGCCGCTGACGCTCCTCGAGGATGTCGCTGATGCGCGGCAGCGCGACCTTCGACATGAGGATGTAGAGCGTGACGAACGTGACGGCGAGCCAGAACAGCTGAGAGGCAAAAGTCGTTGCGTCAAAATGTGGCATGGGCCAATGAGCTCCCGAGCCCGAATTCGATGCCCGCGAACCGCCCCGGGTGAATTCCGGAGCCGGTCGAGGGCCGGCGCAGTTTGCCGGATACGGCATCCAGTCGCCCTGCCGGAGTCAGGGACTCCGGCAGGGCCGAATGGACGTTCGATTAGGCGAACAGCGTGATGAAGGCCACGACGAGCGCGAACAGACCGATAGCTTCGGTCACCGCGAAGCCGATCCAGCCGTAGAGCTCGACGGTGCTCTTGGCGGCCGGGTTACGGCCGACGGTCGAGATCATCGTCGACCAGATGTTGCCGACGCCGAGCGCCGCGCCCATCAGGCCGATGTTGACGAGGCCAGCGCCAATGTACTTTGCAGCTTCCGCTTCCATGGGTCCTATTCCTTTCCAATACGACGATAGACTTCACCCGTTTCGGACCGCCTAGCACAGCGCGTCCGGCCTGGGCATCTCAGTGCAGGTGCAGGGCGTCGTGCAGGTAGATGCAGCTCAGCACCGTGAAAATGTAGGCTTGCAGGCAGGCGATCCCGAGCTCGAGGATGGTCACCCCCATGATCCCGGCAAACGGCAGGATTCCGAGGACGCCGAGCGAGATCACGAAGGTCGCGATCACCTTCAGCATGATGTGGCCGACGGTCATGTTGGCGGCCAGTCGCACCGACAGGCTGAACGGACGGGAGAGATACGAGACCAGCTCGATCGGCACCAGGATCGGCGCCAGGATGATCGGCGCGCCGTGCGGGAAGAACATCCGCAGGTAGCCCGCGCCGTGCTTGGCGAAGCCGATGATGGTCACGCCGACGAACACCAGGCACGCGAGACCGGCGGTGACGATGATGTGGCTGGTGTAGGTGAAGCTGTAGGGCGTCAGGCCGAGCAGGTTGCCGACCAGAACGAACATGAACAAGGTGAAGATGAAGGGGAAATACTTCTGGCTGCCGGAACCTGCGTTGGTACGCAGCATGTTCGCGACGAACTCGAAGATCATTTCCACCACCGACTGCAGGCGGCCGGGAATCAGCGCCCGCTTGCTCATTGCGCCGGTCAGGAAGACGGTCGCGACGACCACCGCGATCACCATGTAGAGCGCGGAGTTGGTGAAGGAAATATCGACGCCGCCGACGTGAATCGGAACGATCGGTTTGATTGCGAATTGCTCGATAGGACTAGCCATCGGGTCGTGTTCCCTTCGATTGCCGCCGTCGACGGTTTGCCGCCGATCGCTTCATTGTCGCTCAGTCTTTGGTGGGAGGATCGCCGGCTTCGTCGCGCTCGCGGGACGCACGCCCCAGACCGACCGCTTCATCAAGCCCCTTGACCACCCGATAGATGGTCATCACCCCCGCCGCGAAGCCGAAACCGAGGCCGACGACCATGCCAAAAGGCCGGCTCCCCAACCAGGTGTCGATTCCGTACCCCATACCCGCGCCGACCATGGTGCAAACCACCAGCTCGATCACGATGCGAAATCCCAACCCCATTCGATCCGACATGGCAACGCGGGCGGGGCGGGACGCGGGATCCGTCCCGGCCTCGGCTCGCGCCGCGCGCACGCGGGACGAAAGGTCTTTCAGTCTTTGGGAGACATCGTTATCGCCCGGTGCCATGCGCCGTCGCCCTTGTTGCCCAAGACTTCGCGTCCGCGATCAACGCGACTCCCCGGCGAAACCTCGATGCTCCCCCAAAGCGGCGGTATTCCGCCACGAAAGCGCACGAACCATAGTGTTTGGCCCCTGTACTGTCAAGGTGGAAAACCTTTCGCCACTTGCCCGCTAAAAGGGCAAAAAGACGTTTTATATCAGGAGAATACCGGTGTTTCCCGGAGAGATTCGGCGACCGTCAAATCGACCGACACGAGTTGCGAAACCCCGCGTTCCGCCATCGTGACGCCAAAAAGCCGGTCCATTCGCGCCATTGTCATGCGGTGATGGGTGATGACGAGGAAGCGGGTGTCGCCCTCCGCCGAGATTCGCCCGATCAGGCCGCAGAATCGGTCGACGTTGGCGTCGTCGAGCGGGGCGTCGACCTCGTCGAGGATGCAGATCGGCGCGGGATTGCTGCGGAACACCGCGAACAGCAGCGCGAGCGCGGTCAGCGCCTGCTCGCCGCCCGAGAGCAGGGAAAGCAGTTGCAGCCGCTTGCCCGGCGGGCTCGCCATGATCTCGAGGCCCGCCGCGAGCGGATCGGTGCCCTCGATCAACGAGAGGTGGGCGCGGCCGCCGCCGAACAGCTGGGTGAAGATTTCCTCGAAGGCGCGGTTGACGGTTTCGAAGCTCGCCTGGAGGCGCTCGCGGCCCTCGCGGTTGAGCTCGGCGATCCCCTGGCGCAGGCGCGCGATCGCGGCGAGCAGGTCGTCGCGCTCCGAGGTCAGCCCGGCGATCTGGTTGCCGACGTCCTCGGCCTCGATCTCGGCGCGCAGGTTGACCGGCCCGAGG
>LUYR01000482.1 GCA_001603335.1 Rhodospirillales bacterium Alpha_05
CGCAGCGCCTCGGCGGTTTCGCCGTAGTCCACCAGCTTGAGGCCGCGCTTCGCCGCGATCGCGCGCAAGGCGGCGGCCTCGGGAATGTCGGCGTTGATCACCGCCGCGCCGCCCTCGGGCAGCACGGTGTCGAACAGGCGGGCCTTGGCGGCGAAATATGCCGCTTCGGTCTTGTGGTAGTCGAGGTGATCGCGGGTGAGGTTGGTGAAGGCGGCGGCTTGGATCGGCAGGGCGTCGAGGCGGCGTTGGTCGAGGCCGTGGCTGGAGGCCTCGAGCGCGGCATGGTCGGTCCCCTGCCGCGCGAGCTCGCCCAGGGTTCGGAACAGGGTGACCACGTCCGGCGTGGTGAGGCTGCCGGTGACGTGGCCTTTCTGCGAGATCAGGCCGAGGGTGCCGAGGGAGGCGCTGGCGTGACCGGCGCGCGCCCAGATCTGGCGGGTGAACTCGGCCACCGAGGTCTTGCCGTTGGTGCCGGTGACCGCCGCGAGAACCTTGGGCAACGGCGCGAAGAACGCCGCGGCGAGATGGGCGAGGACGCGGCGCGGATCGGCGCTCACCAGGGCGGTGACGCCCTCGGGGATCAGCGCCGGATCGGTGTCGGCGGGCACCAGAACCGCCACCGCGCCCTGGGCGGCGGCCTGGGGGAGGTAGTCGCGACCGTCGGCCTTGACGCCGGGAAAGGCGGCGAACAGCGCGCCGGGAGCCACGGTGCGGGAGTCGAGCGCCAGTGCCCCGATCTCAATGCCGCTCGCGCCGGCCACGGCGAGGTCCGGGTCGGCGACGCGGGCGGCGGCGATCAGGCTCTTGAGCAGCATCCGCTCAATCTCCCTTCATCGAGGCGACCATCAGGGGGCCGCTCTTCGGGTCGGCGGCCTGGAACGGGTCGACCGCCGGGCTGACTTCGAGCATCGGGGCGATCGCGGCGATCACCTTGCCCGCGGTCGGCGTGGCGTTCCACCCGGCGGTGGAGAAGTTGTAGGTCGAGGGTAGGCCCTTGGGATTGTCGAGAGAGACGATCACGGTGTAGCGCGGGTTGTCGGCGGGGAAGGTGGCGAGGAAGCTCGACAGCACCGCGGTGCGCGAGTACTTGCCGTTGACCACCTTTTCGGCGGTTCCGGTTTTGCCGCCGACGCGGTAGCCCGAGACGTCGGCCTTCTTGCCCGAACCCTCGGTGACAACCATGCGCATCAGGCGGCGCATCAGCTGCGAAGTGCGCTCGGAGACGACGCGCTGGCCCGCGACCGCCTGGCCCGGCTCGTGGGCGATCAGGGTGGCGGGGTGGAAGATGCCGCCGTTGACCACCGCCGAGGCCGCGGTCGCGACCTGGAGCGGCGATACCGAGATGCCGTGGCCGAAGGCGACGGTGGCGACGGTGACCTGGCCCCACGGCGTCGGCGGCACCTGCGGCGCGCCGACCTCGGGGAGTTCGAGATCGGACGAGCGGGTGAGGCCGAGGCGGTCGAGATACCCCTTCTGCACTTCGCCGCCGAACTCCATCGCCATCCGCGCCGAACCGGCGTTGGACGAATGGATCAGGATCTCCGGCACGGAGATCTGGCTCTTGAACGAGTGGATGTCGTGGATGGTGTACTTGCCGATCTTCACCGGCGCGGAATCATAGCGGTTGTCGACCTGGACCTTGCCGCTGTCGAGGCCGATGGCGGTGTTGAACACCTTGAAAACCGAGCCCATTTCGTACACGCCCAGGGTGGCGCGATTGAACATGGTGTCGTCGTTCATCGTCTCGGTGCGGTTCGGGTCGAAGTCGGGCAGCGACACCATGGCGATGACTTCGCCGGTGCGCACGTCCTGCACCACCGCCGCGCCGCCGTCCGCCTTGAAGGTATTGATGCCGTCCTGCAACGCCTGGGTCGCCGCGGTCTGCACCCGCAGGTCGAGCGACAGGCGGACCGGCTGCCCGGCTTTCAGCTGGTCGTTGAAGCGGCGCTCGACGCCGATGATGCCGCGATTGTCGATATCGGTCTTGCCGACGATGTGCGCGAACAGCCCGCCCTGCGGGTAGACGCGGGATTCGCCGTCCTGGAAGCCGAGCGCGGGCACGCCGAGGCGGTTGACCGCGAACTGCTGCGCCGGGGTGAGGTGGCGGTGGAGGTAGACGAAGCCCTGGCCCGAGTTCAGCCGCTCGACGGTGCGGGCGAGGTCGATCTCGGGGATGATCGCCTTCAAATCGCGCGCCACCTTCTGCGGCTCGCGCACGATCCGCGCGTCGGCGTAGAGGTCGACGGTGGGGAGGTTGGTGGCCAGCAGGATGCCGTTGCGGTCGGTGATGTCGGCGCGCACCGTCTTCATCGGCAGTTCGGCCAAGGGGGCCGCGCGGGCGACGCGCTCGACGTCGGAATTGAACGAAACCTCCATCAGCCGACCGGCGACGGTGGCGAACAGCAGCAGGAACACGCCCCCGGCGAAGGCGAGGCGGTTGCGCCCGGTCTCGAGCGCGGTCTTGGTGGTGCCCTCGACCCGCACCACGCCCGGGCGGGACGGAGCGGCCGGGGCGACCGGCAGGTCGATGCCGGGCACGAT
>LUYR01000483.1 GCA_001603335.1 Rhodospirillales bacterium Alpha_05
GGCGCTCGCCGCCGCGGCGGGCGCCGAACTCGGCCATACCGACGCGGTGACGCTGTACCGCGACGCGAAAAGCTATGCTTCGGGCTGGGCCGCCCACGACGTGCGCCGTCGCCACGGGTGCGCGGTCGAGGAACTCGGCTTCGCCGACGTCGCGCAGATGTTCCCCCATCTGTCGCCGCGCTACGCGCGCGGCATGCGCGTCGCCAACGTGCCGGTGGTGGCGGATGCGGAAGGCTTCGTCGAGGCGCTCAAGGCCGATCTCGAAAACCGCGTGCAGGTGAAGCGCCATTGGCCGGACTCGGTGCGCCCGGTCGCGGGCGGCGAGGTCGAGGTCGGCGACGAAGGCAAGACGCGGCGCTTCGACTGGGTGGTGCGCTGCGAGGACGGCGGGCCCGAGACGATCTGGCCGCGCCAGCGCCGCGGCGGTCTTTCCGCCTGCCTGCCGTATCGCGAGCGCTACCTCGTGCGCGAGGTGGAGGCCGAGCCCGAGATGCCGCCGTCGCCCCACGGGGTGCTGATCGACGGCGCGTCGGGCGCATGGCTCGAATACGACGCCGCGCGGATCGTCGCGGCGGGCGCGCATCGCCTGGGCGGCGAGGCCGACGACGACCTGAGCTACCTGATCTCCGCCGCCTACGTGCGGATCTGGCGCGATCTCGCCGATCGCGGCTGGCGCGACGAGGGCGGACGCGTCGACACCATGCACGGCTGGCTCGCGCCGGATTCCCGGCCGCTTCTCGGCGATTGCGGCTCGCGGATCTTGATGTCGGCGGGCTACGGTCCGCTCAACTGGACGCTTTCGGCGGCGGCGGGCTTCGCGATTGCCGCGTTCGTCGAGGAAAACCTGGCGGAGACGGAAAAGCTCGGCGCGTTCTCGCCGCGCCGCTTCGACTAGCGGCGCAGCGCCGCGGCGAGGCGGATGCCGAGGAACAGCATGCCGCCGACCGCGACGATCGCCGGGCCGGTCGGCCAATCGTAGGCGAACGACAAACCGAGGCCGCCGATCACCGCCATTCCGGCGAGCACCGCGCTTTGCGCCGCCGCACCCTCCGGCGTGCGAGCGAACGACTGCGCGGCGGCGGCGGGGATGACCAGCAGCGAGGTCACCAGCAGCACGCCGACGAGCTTCATCGCCAGCACCACGTAGGCCGCGAGTCCGGCGAGGAAGAGGATGTCGAACGCGCGCGCCGAAATCCCCGATACCCGCGCGAGATCGCGGTGCAGGGTGAGGAACACCAGCGGCCGCCAATACCAGCCGAGGAGCACGCCGCCGACGACGCAGGCGGCGACGGTACCGATCACGTGCGTGGTGGAGAGCGCGAGAATGTCGCCGAACAGCAGCGCCATCGGGTCGAGGCGGATGCTGCCGTTGAGCGCGAGGATGATCAAACCCGCGGCGAGGCCGATGTGTGCCAAGGTCGCCAGAACCGAATCATGACCGGCCTCGCCCTGGCGCGACAGCACCGCAAGCAGCGCGGCGGTGATCGCCGCGGCGAGCGCCGC
>LUYR01000484.1 GCA_001603335.1 Rhodospirillales bacterium Alpha_05
CATTCTCGGAAAACCGATGATCGTGCGGGTGTGGGAACGCGCGATCGCGGCGGGCGTCGGCCCGGTGGTGGTCGCCTGCGCCGAACCCGAGATCCAGGCGGCGGTGGAAGCCGCGGGCGGCACCGCGGTGCTCACCGACCCCAACCATCCCTCGGGCTCCGACCGCATCTTCGAGGCGCTATCCAAGGTCGACCCGGCGGGCAAGCACCGCGCGATCATCAACGTCCAGGGCGATTTGCCGACCATCGACCCGGCGCTGATCCGCGCCGCGCTGAAGCCGCTTCTCGGCGGTGCGGCGGACATCGGCACCCTGGTGGCCGAGATCGTCCGCGACGAGGAGAAGACCAACCCCAACGTGGTCAAGGCGGTGGCGGGCTTCGCCCCCGCCGATGCCGACCCCTGGCCGGTCGCCCGCGCGCTCTACTTCAGCCGCGCCACGGTGCCCGCCAACGCCGGGCCGCTCTACCACCACATCGGGCTCTACGCCTACACCCGCGAGGCGCTTTCGAGCTTCGTCGCCTGGCCGCCCGGCATCCTCGAAGCGCGCGAAAAGCTCGAGCAGCTGCGCGCCCTCGAGCACGGCTTGCGCATCGGGGCGGTGCGCGTTGACACCGTGCCGCTCGGTGTCGATACTTCCGAAGACCTTGAGCGGGCGCGGGAAATCCTCGCCGCCGAATTGCAGAAGTAGGGACGCTAGATGTACACGCCGATCGCGACGAAGTATCAGGGCGGCAAGATCGCCTTCCAGGGACACCCGGGCGCCTATTCCCAGATCGCCTGCTCGCGGGTGTTTCCGAGCATGGATGCGCTGCCCTGCACCAGCTTCGACGACGCGTTCGCCGCGGTGCGCGAGGGCGACGCCCAGCTCGCGATGATCCCGATCGACAACTCGGTCGCGGGCCGCGTCGCCGACGTCCACCACCTGCTGCCGAACTCGGGCCTCTCGATCATCGGCGAGCACTACGAGGAGATTCACCACCACCTCCTCGCCGCGCCGGGCGCGACGCTCGACACCATCCGCCGCGTGCGCAGCCACGTCCACGCGGTGTCGCAATGCCGCAAGATGATCCGCGCGTTGAAATTGACGCCGCTGATCACCGCCGACACCTCGGGCGCGGCTGCCGAGATCGCGGCGCTGAAAGACCCGGCAGAGGCCGCGATCGCGTCGTCGCTCGCCGCCGAAATCCACGGCCTGGTGTCGCTGATGACCAACGTGGAGGACGCCTCCTACAACACCACCCGCTTCCTGATCATGGCGAAGGAGCCGATGCCGCTGCCCGCCGACGACGGCACCGCGGTGACCAGCTTCGTCTTCCGCGTCCGCAACGTCCCTGCGGCGCTCTACAAGGCGCTCGGCGGCTTCGCCACCAACGGCGTCAACATGACCAAGCTCGAGAGCTACCAGATCGGCGGCGCGTTCGTCGCGACCCAGTTCTTCGCCGAGATCGAGGGCCACCCGGACTCCCGCGCGGTGACGCTCGCGCTCGACGAGCTGAAGTTCTTCACCCACGAACTCCACATCCTCGGCACCTTCGCGGCGCCGCCGTTCCGCTTCGCCAACCGCAAGGCGGCGGCGCAGACCGCCTGATGCCGAAGGCGCGGCGGCGGGGCGAATTCGGTCTTGCGTCGCGCTGCGTTTCCGCCGATATATGGGGCTGAGGCTGGTGGCGGGCAGACCCGTCGCCAACCCGGTCAGGTCCGGAAGGAAGCAGCCGTAACGACTCCCGGTCTGGGTCGTCGCCAGTCTCTCCCTAGAATTCTTACGCCGGACGGCGCGTCGGCGACGGCGCGGGCGAACCGATTGCCCGCATTCTCCGATCCTGCGGGGCGCTCCGTGACCAACGAAACTCCCAATATTCCCACATCCGACGCCAAGCCCGAGGCGTATCGCGTTCTCGCGCGTAAATACCGCCCGACCCGCTTCGCCGACCTGATCGGCCAGGAAGCGCTGGTCCGCACCCTCACCAACGCCATCGCCTCGGAACGCCTCGCCTCCGCCTACATCCTCACCGGCGTGCGCGGCATCGGCAAAACCTCGACCGCGCGGATCATCGCCCGCGCCTTCACCTGCACCGGCGCGGACGGCACCCTCACCAAGCCGACCGCCGAGCCCTGCGGCGTCTGCCCGAACTGCAAGGCGATCGCCGAGGACCGCCACGTCGACGTGCTCGAAATGGACGCAGCCTCCCGCACCGGCGTCAACGACATCCGCGAGATCCTGGACGGCGTGCGCTACCGCCCGACCTCGGCGCGCGCCAAGATCTACATCATCGACGAAGTCCACATGCTCTCCACCGCCGCCTTCAACGCGCTGTTGAAGACGCTGGAAGAGCCGCCGGAACATGTGAAGTTCATCTTCGCCACCACCGAAATCCGCAAGGTTCCGGTCACGGTGCTGTCCCGCTGCCAGCGCTTCGACCTGCGCCGCGTCGAGGCCGACGTGCTCTCCGCCCACTTCGCCGGGATCGCGTTGCAGGAAGGCGCGACGATCTCCGCCGAGGCGCTGAAGCTGATCGCCCGCGCCGCCGACGGCTCGGTGCGCGACGGCCTCTCGCTCCTCGACCAGGCGATCGCCCACGGCCACGGCGCGGTGGAAGCCGACCAGGTGCGGGACATGCTCGGCCTCGCCGACCGCAGCCTCACCTTCGACCTGTTCGAAGCCGCGATGAAGGGCAAGGCGGCGGATGCCCTCGACCTGCTGGCGCGCCAGTACACCATGGGCGCGGACCCCTCCACCATCGTCGCCGACCTGCTCGAACTCAGCCACTGGCTCACCCGCGTGCGCGTCGTCCCGGCCTCCGCCGACGACCCGACCCTGCCGGAGGCCGAGCGCGTACGCGGCAAGGCGATGGCCGAAACCCTGCCGATGGCGGTGCTCACCCGCGCCTGGCAGATCCTGCTGAAGGGCCTAGAGGAAACCCGCCTCGCGCCCAACCCGCTCTCCGCCGCCGAGATGGTGCTGATCCGCCTGATCTTCGCCGCCGACCTGCCCACC
>LUYR01000485.1 GCA_001603335.1 Rhodospirillales bacterium Alpha_05
GCGCCCGCCGTCGGCACCGAGGCGCGGCGTCCGCCGTCGCGCTTGGGCGACGTCGCCGGGTCCTCGCGGACGATGGTTTCGCCGCGCAGCAGCGCCTTGATCTCGTCGCCGTTCAAGGTCTCGTATTCGAGCAGGCCCTGGGCGATGAGCTCGAGCTTGTCGCGCTGCTCGGTGAGGATCTTCTTCGCCTTGGCGTTGCCTTCCTCGACGAGGCGGCGGATTTCGTCGTCCACCTTGCGCGCGGTTTCGTCCGAGATGTTCTTGTTGCGCGTCACCGAGTGACCGAGGAAGACCTCCTGGTCCGGCTCTTCGTACGCCAACGGGCCGAGGTCGCTCATGCCCCACTGGGTGACCATGGCGCGCGCCATCGCGGTCGCCATGCGGATGTCCTGCTGCGCGCCGTTGGTGACCTTCTCCTCGCCGAAGATCATTTCCTCGGCGAGACGCCCGGCCATCGCCACGGCGATGCGCGCCTCGAGGAACTCCTTCGACATCGAGTAGCGGTCCTTTTCCGGCAGGCCCATCACCAGGCCCATGGCGCGGCCGCGGGGAATGATCGTCGCCTTGTGGATCGGGTCCGACACCGCGAACTGCAGCTGCACCAGCGCGTGACCGGCTTCGTGGTAGGCGGTGAGGCGCTTCTCTTCCGGCCCGAGGACCATCGAGCGTCGCTCGGCGCCCATCATCACCTTGTCCTTGGCTTCCTCGAACTCGGACATCGTAACCACCCGCTTCGAGCGACGCGCCGCGAGCAGCGCGCCTTCGTTGACGAGGTTGGCGAGATCGGCGCCGGAGAAGCCGGGCGTACCGCGCGCGAGAACCTTCGGGTCGACGTCCGGACCGAGCGGAACCTTGCGCATGTGGACGCGCAGGATGTGTTCGCGGCCCTGCACGTCCGGGTTCGGCACGTGCACCTGGCGGTCGAAGCGGCCGGGGCGCAGTAGCGCCGGGTCGAGCACGTCGGGACGGTTGGTCGCGGCGATCAGAATCACGCCTTCGGTGGATTCGAAGCCGTCCATCTCGACCAGCAACTGGTTGAGGGTCTGTTCGCGTTCGTCGTTGCCGCCGCCCAGGCCCGCGCCACGATGGCGGCCGACGGCGTCGATTTCATCGATGAAGATGATGCAGGGCGCGCTCTTCTTGCCCTGTTCGAACATGTCGCGGACGCGCGATGCGCCGACGCCGACGAACATCTCGACGAAGTCGGAGCCCGAGATGGTGAAGAACGGCACGTTCGCCTCACCCGCGACGGAGCGCGCGAGCAGGGTCTTGCCGGTGCCGGGCGGGCCGACGAGCAGCACGCCCTTCGGAATCTTGCCGCCGAGACGCTGGAACTTCTGCGGGTCGCGCAGGAATTCCACGACCTCCTCCAGCTCTTCCTTGGCTTCGTCGATGCCCGCGACGTCCTCGAAGGTGACGCGGCCGTGATGCTCGGTGAGCAGCTTGGCGCGCGACTTGCCGAAGCCCATCGCCTTGCCGCCGCCGCCGCCCTGCATCTGGCGCATCAGGTAGATCCACACGCCGATCAGCAGCAGCATCGGGAACCAGGAGATCACGATGCTCCAGAAGCTCGGGCTATTCTCCGGAACCGGCTCGGCGACGATCTTCACGCCCGCGGCGCGCAGCGTCGAGACCATGTCGGGATCGCCCGGCACGTAGGTGGAGAAGCTCTCGCCGCTTTGCAGCTGGCCCATTACCCGGCGGCCCTGGATCGTGACCGAGCGGACGCCGCCCTTGTCTACGGTGTTCATGAAGTCCGAGTACGCGAGGGTATTGGTTTCCCGCGTGGTGTCAGAGCCCTGGAACTCGCTGAAGACCGCCAGCAAAAGAATGCCGATCAAGACCCACAGCGCGATATTTTTGCCGAAGTTCACGAGAGAACCCCCTGATAAGTGACTCGACGCCAACGCGGGGACGGATCGCGCATCGGCTCTTGGTCAATACATAAGGCTTGCGCCCCCCGGCGCAAGCCAGATCGCACAGGCCGTCGCCCCCTGCGGCGGCGAAAACCGGGCGACCGGTGCGGCTGGATCATAGCGGCTTGCGCCCGGGACGCAAACGCCATCGGCGGCGAAGGTCATCGGCATGCGCGCAAAGGCGGCGGTCGGCGGCGGTTTTTCGCCGCTTCCGGCTGCCGCGAGGGCGTCGCGGCAAAGCGCACGATCCGCAGGTCCCTGTGGCGCGCGCACCCGAACGCCTTCGGGAACGAGGAAACGGCCATCCCAAAGAAGGCGGTCTTCCGGCGCTGTGTGGGCGCGGTTTTCCCGCAGCACCCAGAGGCCGCCGCCGCCGAAGCGGAGCACGCCCCCCCC
>LUYR01000486.1 GCA_001603335.1 Rhodospirillales bacterium Alpha_05
GGCTGGACGACGCGCAGGCCGCTGTCGCCCGAGCCGGTCTGCGGCGGCTCGGGCGGGGTGTCGGGAACCAGGGTGACGTAGGCGGTCGCGCCCGCTCCGATGCCGAGGACGAGGAGGACCAGCACCACCCCCATGATCCGGCGGCGGCGGCGGAAGTTCGCCTCCTGTCCGTCGTCGAAGGCGAACGGATCCTCGGACGCCGACTGGCCGAAGGCGTCCGAGGCCGGAGCGGACTTGGCGAAGGGGTGGCGCAGGCGCGCGAGCAGGCTCCGGCGCGGCGGTTCCGCGCCGAAATCCGGCATCGGGGCGGTCAACGGATCCGAACTCACCCTGGCTTCCCCCTCGTCAAGCGGTACCGAAGCCGCGCCGGTTAAGGCGCGGTCCGGGTCGAGTACAGCGACAGCCCCTTCAACAGGTCGAGGGCGCGCTGCAACTGATAGTCCTCGGCGGCAGCCTTGGCCAGGGCGGCATCGCGCTCGGCGGCGGGGCTGGTCGCGCTATCGGGCACGATGATCTTGGTCTTGCCGTCGCTGGGTTCGGTCCCACGGTCGAGGGCGTTGCGATAGTCCGCTTCCTTCATCTGGTTGCGGTTCTCGATCACCTCGATCTTGGCGGGCACGACTTCGATGTCGGGCTCGATGCCGACCGCCTGGATCGAGCGGCCCGACGGCGTGTAGTAGCGCGAGGTGGTGAGCTTCATCGCGCCATGGCCGCGCAGCGGAATGATCGTCTGCACCGAGCCCTTGCCGAACGACTTGGTGCCGAGCAGGATCGCCCGCTTCTGGTCCTGGAGCGCGCCCGCGACGATTTCCGACGCCGAGGCCGAGCCGCCGTTGATCAGCACCACCAGCGGCAGGCCGTCGATGATGTCGCCCTTCGAGGCGTTGTAGCGTTCGGTTTCCCGCGCGTCGCGCGAGCGGGTCGAGACGATCTCGCCCTGGTCGAGGAAGTCGTCTGCCACCGCGACCGCCTGGTCGAGCAGGCCGCCGGGGTTGTTGCGCAAGTCGAGGATGAAGCCCTTGAGGGCCTTGCCGTTCTTTTCGCGCAGCGCCTTCACTTCCCGGCGCAGGTTGACGTCGGTTTGTTCGCTGAACGAGGTGATGCGGAGATAGCCGACGTTGCCTTCGGTCCGCGCCCGCACCGAGCGGATCTTCACCACCGCGCGCTTCAGCGTGACGTCGAAGGTGTCCTTGGTGCCGCGGCGGATGGTGATGGTGATCTCGGTGCCCACCGGGCCGCGCATCTTGTCCACCGCGTCGGAGAGGGTGAGGCCCATCACCGGCTGATGGTCGATGTGGGTGATCAGATCGCCCGCCTGAACCCCGGCTTGCGCCGCCGGGGTGTCGTCGATCGGCGAGATCACCTTGACCAGACCGGCATCCATCGTCACTTCGATGCCGAGGCCGCCGAACTCGCCCTTGGTGTCGACCTGCATGTCGGCGTAGCTCTCGGCGTCGAGGTAGGCCGAGTGCGGGTCGAGCGATTGCAGCATGCCGCTGATCGCAGCCTCGATCAGCTGCTTGTCGGTGACGTCGTCCACATAGTCGCGCCGAACCCGTTCGAACACGTCGCCGAACAGATTGAGGTACTCGTAGGCGGAACCGTCGTTGCGCGCGATTGCGCCCGAGGGTGCCCCGAACAGCATCAGCGTGCCGAGTCCGAGGGCGATCATGGAGTTACGCGTCATCCTTGTCCCTTGCCTTTGCCGGCGGTGAGCCAGGGGAGTGGGTTTATGGGTTGTCCGTCGTGGCGGAGTTCCACGTAGAGTTCCGGAGAGCTTGCGTCCGTCATTACGCCGACGGGTTCGCCTGCGAGCAGGGACTGACCGACAGCGGCATCGATACGGTCCATCCCCGCCAGGAGGATATGATATCCGTCACCGTATTCGATGATCAAGAGTTGCCCGTAGCCGCGGAACGGTCCCGCGAATAAAACCACGCCGTCGTAGGGCGTGATCACCTGGGCGCGGTGACGGGTTTCGAGGGTGATCCCCTTGGAATGGATCCCGGCCTTGGTCATCTGGCCGTATTGCTGCGTGACTTCGCCGACCACCGGCAGCGGCAGGCGGCCGCGGGTTTGGTCGAAGCCCTTGGGCGCCTGCGGGATCGCGGCGACGCGGCGTGCGCGCTCGCGCGACGCCTTTTGCT
>LUYR01000487.1 GCA_001603335.1 Rhodospirillales bacterium Alpha_05
TGCGCGAAGCGCGATAAGATTTTTGCGTTGCGGGAGGGGGGAGTCCCGCTACGCGGAAAAACCAGATGTTATGGGATCGAAGGGGCTAGCCCCTTCGCGGGGTCCAGGGGCAGCGCCCCTGGGCCTTTTTTGTTTTCACAACCGGAGTACAGCCGATGACGGCAGTTCGCGCGTGCGTATTCGATGCGTATGGGACGGTGTTCGACGTGCATTCGGCGGTGCGGCGGCATGCGGCGGAGGTGGGTGCGGCGGCGGATGCGGTGTCGCAGGTGTGGCGGACCAAGCAGCTGGAATACACCTGGGTGCGGAGCCTGATGGGGCGGCACGTGGATTTCTGGGCGTGCACCGAGGATGCGCTGGGGTTCGCGCTGGCGGCGCACGGGTTGGCGGGGCGGCCGGAGCTGGCGCAGGCGTTGCTGGGGGCGTATCGCGAGCTGGCGCCGTATGCGGAAGTGCGGGGCGTGCTGGAAGGTCTGGTGGCGCGGGGGATCAAGATCGCGATCTTGTCGAACGGCACGCCGGGGATGCTGGCGGTGGCGGTGGGGGCGGCGGGTTTGGCGGATTTGCCGATGCCGTTGCTGTCGGTGGAGGCGGTGGGGATTTATAAGCCCGACCCCAAGGTCTACCGGATCGCGGTGGACGCGCTCGGGGTGGAGGCGGAGGCGATCAGCTTCCAGAGTTCGAACGCCTGGGACGTCGCCGGGGCGACCGCGTTCGGCTTCCGCGCGGTGTGGGTCAACCGCACCCGGCAGCCCGACGAATACGGGCTGCGGGGCAGGGTGGCCGAGGTCGGCTCGCTCGACGAGCTGGCCGGTCTGGTTTAGGCGAGGAGTTCGCAGAAGCGGGCGATGTCGACGTTGCCGCCGGAGAGGATGATGCCGATGCGCTTGCCCTTGGCGGCCTCGCCCAACTGGCGCGCGGCGGCGAAGCCGAGGCAGCCGGTGGGCTCGACGACGAGCTTCATCCGCGCGGCGAAGAAGCGCATCGCGTCGACGAGTTCGGCGTCGGAGGCGGTGCGGATTTCGGCCACGTCGCGCGACATGATCGCGTAGGTGAGGTCGCCGATGTGCTGGGTCTGCGCGCCGTCGGCGATGGTCTTCGGCGTGTCGATGTGGACGATCTTGCCGGACTGGAGCGAGCGCTGCGCGTCGTTGCCGGCTTCCGGTTCGACGCCGATGACGCGGCAGTTCGGGCTGAGCGCCTTGGCCGCCAGCGCCGAGCCCGAGAGCAGGCCGCCGCCGCCCACCGGGGCGAGGAGGATGTCGAGTTCGCCGACTTCCTCGATCAGTTCCTTCGCCGCCGTACCCTGGCCCGCGATCACGTCGGGGTGGTTGTAGGGCGGGATCAGGGTCAGGCCTTTTTCCTCCGAGAGGCGCTTGCCGATTTCCTCGCGGTCTTCGGTGTAGCGGTCATACATCACCACGTCGGCGCCGTAGCCCTTGGTCGCGGCCACCTTCGTCGCCGGGGCGTCGTGGGGCATGATGATCGTCGCGGGGATGCCGAGGAGGCGGGCGGAGAGCGCCACCGCCTGCGCGTGGTTGCCCGACGAGAACGCGACCACGCCGGTTTTCTTCTGCTCCGGCGTGAACTTGGCGAGCGAGTTGTAGCCGCCGCGGAACTTGAACGCGCCCATGCGCTGGAGGTTCTCGCACTTGAAGAACAGCTTCGCGCCGAGGGCGTCGTTCGCGGTGGTCGAGGTCATCACCGGAGTGCGGTGCGCGACGCCCGCGATACGGGCCGCCGCCGCTTCGACGTCGGCGTAGGTCGGAAGAGAGAGGGTCATCGGTCAACCTGCTGGAATTTCGGAAAGATCAGGGTTGGAAGCTTTGCACCAACGAGCCGGAGATCAAGTACCAACCGTCGATCAGGACGAAAAAGATCAGCTTGAACGGCAACGCGAGCATCACCGGCGGCAGCATCATCATGCCCATCGACATCAGCACCGAGGCGACCACCATGTCGATGATGATGAACGGCAGGTAGAGGAGGAAGCCGATCTCGAAGGCGCGGCGCAGCTCGGAGATCATGAACGCCGGGATCAGCGCCTGGTAGGGCAGGGCCTCGGGCTCGGTGCCCTGGGGCACCTTGGCCATGTCGACGAACAGCGAGAGGTCCTTTTCGCTGACGTTGTTCATCATGAAGTCGTGGAACGGCTTGGCGGCGCGCTCCAGCGCCTCGCCCTCGGTGATCTGCTCGTTGATCAGCGGGTTGATGCCATCGTTCCACGAGCGCTCGAAGGTCGGCGTCATCACGAAGAAGGTGAGGAACATCGAGAGGGAGAGGATCACCATGTTCGGCGGCGTGGTGTTGGTGCCGATCGCCTGACGCAGCATCGAGAGCACCACCGCGATCCGGGTGAACGAGGTGACCATCAACAGGATGCCGGGCGCGAGCGACAGCACCGTCATCAGCAGGATCAGCTGGATCACCCGCGCCGCGGTGCTGCCGCCGCCGGAGTCTCCGCCGAGGTTGATGTTGACCGACTGGGCGTGCGCGGCAACCGGCAGCGCGACGAGGAGAACGAGGGCGGCGAGGCCGACCCAGGAGATGCGGCGGATCATCGGTTGGGCTCGTCGAAGCGGTCGGAGGCCTTCAGCACCGGGCGGTCGCCCGGCGCGGCGTCGAGGGCGTCGCGGAAGCGGACGCGCTCGATCGGGTCTTCCGGAATTGCGGGCTTGGGCGGGATGATGCCGGTTTCGACGACGACGCTGTGATTGTTGCCGAGCACCAGCAGGTGTTCGACGCCATCGCGGGAGACCAGCACGAGCTTGTGATGCGCGTCGAGCGGCCGCGCCTCGAGCACCTGGAGGCGGCGCAGCTTGCCACCGGCCCGTTGCAGGCCTGCGCCGGTGCGCTTGAACAGCCAGCCCGCGATCAGGATCAGGCCGATCACCAGCACCAGGACCGCGATCAGGCGGGTGATGGACGCTCCGTCCAAGAGGGAATCCGCGCTCACGGTTGCTCGTCTCCTTGCTGCGGCGAAAGCGATTTTTCGCGCCAGGCTTCCAGATGTTGTGTGGTTTCCGCGAGGTCGGCGTCAAGCGCTTCGAGCACGGCGACGGCGCGGCTGCGCTGCTCCGGCGCGAGGTCGCTGGCGAGCGCGCACAGGGTTTCGACTTCGTAGCGCACTTTCGCCAGGTCGAACAGGCTGTCGCGGCCGAGCGCGGCGCGGGCGTCGCCGAGG
>LUYR01000488.1 GCA_001603335.1 Rhodospirillales bacterium Alpha_05
GGGGCTGAGATTCTGGTCGGCGAGCGCGGCGAGCAGGGCTTCGGTTTCCTGGGCGCGGCCGTGGTTCTCGCGCGCCACGGTGTCGGCGTCGGCGTAGATGCCGATGTCGGTGCGAAGCTGGAGGTCGAGGCGCAGCCAGTTGCCCGCCGGGGTCGGCATGTCGTGGGTGGTGGGGGTCACCAGCGCGAGCGGCGGATAGGCGTCGGGGCGGCGGAACAGGCCGCTGTCCCAACGCTCGAAATAGAGCACGCGATAGGAGAGCAGGCGCTCGGTGGCGAGGCGGCCACGGAAGTCGTCGGGCACGGTGCCCAAGTCTTCGCCGATCACCAGGCAGCGGTTGCGGCAGCTCTCCAACGCGACGATCGCCAGCAGGTCGTCGAACGGATAGGAGACGTAGGCGCCGTTCGGCACGCCGAGGCCGGCGGGAATCCAGAACAGCCGCATCAGCCCCATGACGTGGTCGAGGCGCAGCGCCTTGGCGTGGCGCATGTTGGCGCGCAGGAGCGCGATGAACCCGGCGTAGGCGGTCTCGCGCATGCGGTGCGGGTTGGGCGGCGGCAGGCCCCAGTCCTGGCCCACCGGGCTGAACGCGTCGGGCGGCGCGCCCACCGAAATCCCGGAGACGATGTCGCCCTGGTTCGACCACGCGTCCGCGCCGTCGGCGTTCACCCCGACCGCGAGGTCGCGATAGAGGCCGACCCCGGGCGTGGCGGTCGCGGCCTTGGCGAGTTGCGCGTCCGCCAGCCATTGCAGGAAGGCGTGGAAGGTGACGCGCTCGGCATTGGCGATCGCGTAGGCGGCGACCTCGGGCGAGGACGGATCGCGGAACGGCGCGGCCCAGGTCGCCCAGGGCAGGCCGCCCATGCTCTCGTGCAGCGCCGCGAACTCGGCGAAGCGGCGCAGGCGGTCGCCGCCCGCGACGCAGAACGCCTCGAAGGCGGAGAGATCGATCTCGGGGCGTTCGAGGAAGTCCTCGTAGAGCGCCCAGAGTGCGCGGTATTTGAGATCGGAGATGCAGGGATAGTCGATGAGTTCGCAATCCCGCGCCGCCGCCAGTGCCGCCGCGACCTCGGGGTCGGCGCGCAGCACCGCGAGGCCGGGGCTCGCCGCGGCGAACGGGATCGCGTCGATGTCGATCATCAGCGGGTTGAGGAATTCCGGGCTCGACGGCGAATACGGGCTGCACGCGTCGGGCCACACCGGAAACAGCGCGTGCAGCGGGTTGATCCCGACCATTTCCGCGCCGAGGCCCTGCGCGGTGCGGGTGAGTTCGCCGAGGGCGGTGAAATCACCGATGCCCCAGTCGTGCGCGCGCCGCAGCGAGTAGACCTGCACCGCGAGGCCCCAGCGGCGCTCGCCCTTGGACATCCAGTCGGGGATGTAGGCGGCGGCGGGGGCGACGATCAGCGGCGACTGGCTCTCGCGCCCGCCGAAGCCGACCACCAGGGTGTGGTAGCCCTCGGGGAGAAAAGGGGGCAAGGGGAGCTCGCGCTTCGACAGGCGGATGCCGTTGATCTCGCCGCGCGCGGTGATGGCGAGCGCGTCGGCGGTGGTCTCGCCTTCGATCGCCGCGCCGGTTTCGAGCACCAGGCGCCAGGTGATGGTCTCGGCGGTGCGCACGTCGGGGATCGTCAGCGGCACCGCGAACGGCTTGCCGCCCATCTGCCGCCGCAGCACCGTCACCGGCGGCAGCAACGCCCGCCACGG
>LUYR01000489.1 GCA_001603335.1 Rhodospirillales bacterium Alpha_05
CGGGTGCGAGGAGCTTGGCGGTGTCGGGCAGAGGAGCGTTGGCCAGCGCGACCTTTTCGACGGCCTCCTCGGCGGCGATCTCCTTGGCGGCCTGGGCGGAGGCTTCGCGGAGGCCCTGGACGGTCTCGGGCGCGGCCTTCCAGTAGCCCTTGTCGACGGCCACGAGCATGCGGTCGACCATGGCTTGGTAGGCGCGGAGGTTGCCGGCGGCCTCGAACTTCTTGCGGACGTCGAGCTGGTAGCGGTCCTTCACGTACACCTCGTACATCTCTTGCCACTTGGTGCCGTCGATGGCCTCGGGCACGGTGACCTGCCAGCCCCAGAGGTTGTCGGTGACCTGTTTGACGAAGCGCGCGCCGGCGTAGCCCTCGTCGAGCATCTCCTTCACCCATTTCGGATTCAGGTAACGGCTGCGCATCTCCTCGCCGACGAACTGCTCGAAGGCGACGGTCTTGCCCTCGCGCGGATCGCTCAGGTCGCTGATGAGGACGGCGGGCGTCTTGCCGTCGACCTGGCGCACGGCCATGGCGACGCCGCCGAGGTACTGGAAGACGTCGTCGTTATCGAGGGTGGCGAAGATGTTGCTGGAGCGGCTATGGATGACGCCCTTGGTGCCGCGCAACGCCTCTTTGAAGACGGTGGTGGCGAGGTCGGGGTCGGTGCCGTCGCCGGCGGTGCGCGCGCCCCAGAAGCCTTGGCCGAACATATGGCCGAGGCGGTTGAAATAGACGTCGGCGACCTGGGCCTCGTCGGTCCAAGTCTTGTCCGCGCTGATGACGTTCTCGAGGCCGGCGCCGTAGACGCCCGGCGGCTCGGTGAAGATGCGTACGGCGGCGACGCGCTCGGCGTCCTCGGCGGAGAGGCCACGGGCGCGGAGCAGGGCGGTCGTCTCGGCGACGTGGAGGCGAATCGGGTTGTCGGCCTCCTCGAGTTTGCGGACGAGGTCGACCGCCCTGTCGATCAGGAGCATCAGGATCGGGAAGGAGTCGCGATAGAGTCCGGTGGGCGTGACGGTGACATCGACGCGCGGGCGATCGAGCTGGTCGCGGGGGACGATGACGATGCCGTCGACGCGTCCGCGTTCGTCCCAGCGTGGGCGGACGCCGAGGAGCGCGAGGACCTGTGCCTCCATGACGCCCTCGTGGCGGTTGGTCTCGGTGGCCCAGAGGTTGATCACGAGGCGGTCGGGGTATTCACCGTCGTGTTTCGCCCGGTAGTCGGCGACGACTTGGTCGGCGAGGCGCTGGCCTGCGGCGAAGGAGGCGGGCGAGGGCAGGCGGGAGGGATCGAAGCCGTAGAAATCCTTGCCGGTGGGCAACGAGTTCGGGTTGCGGATGGGGTCGTTGCCGGGGCCGGCGGGGATGTAGCGGCCGGCGAGGCCGGCGGAGAGCGCGTCGAGCTCGTTGCGTGCGGACTGCTGGATACGGGCGACGTAGTCGGCGTGGCGCCGGGTGCGCTCCTCGGCGGAGAGCGATGTTTCGATGGAGAGGATGGCGTCGGCGGTGGCCTCCTGCCAACGCGGCTCGGGGGCGACGCCGAAGGTGTGCAGGCCGAAGGGCGCGATCTTCTCGCCGATGCGTTTGATGTGGTGTTCGACGGCCTCGATCTGGCCGTGGTCGAGCAACTGGTCGGGGGCGAGCTCGATGGCGAGGTCCTTGAGGAGGCCGCGTTGGGCGGAGCGCCGGCCGATCTCGCGGCGGAGGTCGTCGGCGATCTGCGCGCCCTTTTCGCGGGCGACGTTGAGGTCGTTGATCAGGCCGGCGATCTCGCGCAGCTCGGGGTTGAGCGAGGCCTTGTCGAGCGGTGGCGTCATGTGGGTGATGATGGCCGCCATGCCGCGGCGCTTGGCCTGCTGGCCCTCGCCGATGTTGTCGACGATGTAGGGATAGAGCTGGGGCACGGCGCCGACGAGCACCTCTCCCGGATCGGATGCGGTGAAGCCGACCTCCTTGCCCGACTGCCATTCGTGGGTGGCGTGGGTGCCGACGTGGACCATGGCGTCGGCGGCGAACTCGTGCTGGAGCCAGAGGTAGAACGCGAGGTACTGGTGGTGCAGGGGAAGCTTCAGGTCGTGGTACATCGCCGAGACATCCTCGCCCCAGCCGCGGGTGGGCTGCGGGGCGTAGAGCACGTTGCCCCAGCGGTGAACCGGAAAGACGAAGAACGGCCGGCCCTCCTTGTCGTGCCAGACCATGGTGCGGCTGGTCTCGGGCTGGCCCCACTTGGCGATGATGGAGTCGCGCAACTCGGCGGGGAGCGTGTCGAAATACTTCCGGTACGCGGCGACGGGCCAGAGAACGGCGTGGCCGCCGCGCACGATGCGGTCGAGGTCGTCGAGGTCGCCGGCGCGTCCGTTGGAGCCGAAGTCGCGCACGGCGGAGAAGAGTGCCTTGGGCGAGTCCGGCGAACCGGTGGTGTCGAACCGGTCGTCGCGCAGGCGGCCGAGGATCTGCCAGAGCGACTCGGGGAGGACGTTGAGGTAGGCGGCGCCGACGTTGTCGCGGCCGGGCGGGTAGTTGTAGTAGATGACGGCGATCTTCTTCTGCGAGGCGGGCAGGTGGCGCAGGCGGACCCAGGCGGCGATGCGGTCGGCGAGGCGCTCGACGCGCTCGGGGATCGCCTGCGTGCTCGCGTAGACGAGGCCGGTGTCGGGATCGCGGACTTTTTCCTTGGAAGCGATCACGGTCGGCGCAATGGCGCCGGCGATCTCGGGGGCGACGATCTGGAAGGCTCGCTCGAAGGCCGGCAGGCCGGTGGGCGAGGCCTCCCAGGTGGCGCGGTCCATCCCGTAGAGCGAGATGGCGTTGACCACGGGTGCGTCGAGCCGTGAGAGCACGGGGATGATCTTGTCGGGCGAAAGCCCCATCTTGATGGTGAACGCGACGAGCGCCTCGACGCGCGGCTTGCCGGCGGCATCGAAGAGCAGCTTGTCGATGGTGGGCGCGTCGGGGTAGCCGAAGAGCGCGACGACATTGAAGCCGCGTCGGCGCAGGGCGTCGTCGCAGGCGCGCAGGGTCTCAGTCTGGCCGAGCGTGGCGCTGTTGCGCGGGAAGATGATGCCGACCCAGGGGCGCGAGTCGGTGTCGGGATAGTCGTGCCGGTAGTCGGCGAGAAACTCCTCGTAGGTCGGGTAGATCCGGTCGCGGGCGACCGCGTAGTAGCCGGTATCCGGCGGACGGAGGGGAGCGGCGTAGGTCAGCCCGGGGTAGAGCGTGTCGGCGAGGGCGCGGCGGATGAGCTGGAGGTAGGCGTCCTTGCTGGCGGCGCTGCGGTAGGGATAGAGCTGCGGCGATTTGACGATGCCGTAGCTGTCGAGGTCGGCGCTGAAGCCCTCGCCGACCCCCAGCGTGGTCACGCCCCGCGCCTTCAGGATGCGCAACTCGGGGCCGATCTTCTCCATGAGGCCCGGGTCGGTCATCAGGTCGAGGATGACGAGGTCGGCGCGTCGCAGCTCGGCCAGCGCCCCGTCGTCGACGCCGATATTGGGATAGACGTGGATGGCGAGGTCCAGGAGCTGCGGATCGGTGCGCAGCGCCTTTACGGCGGCGACGGCGGGCACGGAGTTGTGGTCGCCCGGGAAGACGACGAGGCGCTTCGGCGCCGCAGACAGTGCGGTGCCGAGTGCCAGGATGGCGAACCACGGGAGAAGACGGGCGAAGACGCGCATGGCGGGTAGGGCGCTGGTTATTGGACGGCGCCGGGCGCATCGCCTTCGGGCACGTACACGACCTGGCCGTTGGCGAGTCGGTAGGCGGTGCCGAGGCGGGTGCCCTGGCCGGAGAGGGTCTTGTCGGTGACCTTCTGCACTTTGATCTCGGAGCCCTTCTTGGTGATGATCTCGGTCTCGCCGCCGGCGGTCTGCTTCACGAGCGTGACCTCGGAGTTCTTGTCGAGGAACGTGCCGGCCGAAAACAGGGCGAAGAGCGCGATGAGCAGCGCGACGATGAAGGCGACAGAGACGTCGAAGAGGTTGGCGATGCCGGCGAGCGGATCCTCATCCTCGCCGGGAGCGGGGCCGTGGGCGGCGATGCGGCGGTGTTTGACGAAGCGCATGGCTCAGGCCTCCGTCTCCACGTTTTCAGCCTTCGCGGCGGGCTGGCGCTGCATCAGGCGTTCAGCGTGGAAGGCGAGTTCCTCGCTGTCGGCGCGCACCCAGGATTCGCGGGCGGAGGAGACGAGGTAGGCGGTGACGCTGATCGTCAGGCCAATGACGGTGGCGGCGAAGGCGGTGACCATGTTGCTGGCCAGCGCGGGGAGATTGCCGGTGGCGAGACCCTGGAGGGCGTCGGCCATCGGGATGAGCGTGCCCATGAGGCCGAGTGAGGGGCCGACGCGCACGGCCAGGCGGAGGCGGCCGAGCGAGCGCCAGCGCAGGCGCTCGGAGGACTGGAGGACGCGTTCTAGGCGAAGCTCAAGTGGGTCGACGGAGTCGTGGGCGGCGGCTTGGTCGAGCGCGCGGCGGTCGCGGTCGAGCGTGGCGCGACGTCCGCGGCGGCGATCCCACGCC
>LUYR01000490.1 GCA_001603335.1 Rhodospirillales bacterium Alpha_05
TCTTGCTGCCGGTCATCGCCGCCGCCGCCTCGCGCAGCAGCGGCAGGCTCGCCGCCACGTCCTCGCGGAAGTCGCGCGACTGCCGCTTGAGCCGTTCGCGGGCGCCGAAGAGGATGCGCTTCATGTCGCGCCAGTCGGCGGTCTTCGAAATTTTCGGCGTGGCGCGGAAGTCGGCCGGCCAGCGGATGTCGTCGTAGCCGGTGAAGAACACGAAGGGAATCTCGCGATCGCGCAGCTTTTCCGCAATCGCAAACGCGGTTTCGCCGCCGAGGCGGACATCGAGGATCGCGCCGCCGATCTGCGGTGTGGACTCGATCAGGGCGAGCGCGCCCGCCGGGGTGGTCGCCGGGCCGACCACGGTGCTGCCGTCGCGGACGATCTGGCTGGCGAGGTCGTCGGCGATCAGGGAATCGTCCTCGACCACCAGAATCGCGGTGTCGGGGAGACGGTCGGAACGTCGCCGCCGTGGCCGCACCTGCGTCGCTCCGAACGGCGCAGCCGGAGTGTTCGAGGTGGGCTTGGTGAACTCGGCGGTGGGCATTCCGGGTCTCCAGGATGGGGAATTCAGAAATCTACGCACTTTCTAATAAAACGGAATCCGTCCTGGATTGGTTCCGGCTTCCCGCGCAATGACGGGATTCCTCGCGCCGCGGGGCTGCGCTTTTGCGGTCGGGCCTTTTTTGAATATGGGCATCGCGCCGCGCGGGTAACCCCCGGTGCGGCGATGCGGCTCAGCGCGGCAGCGGGCGCACGAAGCGCTGTTCGGCGATCGGCTTGCCCCATTGGTCGCCGAGCCACTCCTCGGCAAGGACGAAGCCGTGCGCCTCGTAGAGCTTGCGCGCGGCGTCGAGCCCCTTGAGGGTCCAGAGCCGGGTTTCGGCGAAGCCTTGCGCGTCGCAGAATGCCATCGCCGCGTCGAGGAGACGGCGGCCGACGCCCGCGCCGCGATAGCCGTCGGCAACGATGAACCAGCGCAGATGCGCGATTCCCGCGCCGAGGTCTTCGCCGTCGAGCGCGACGGTGCCGACGATCTCGTCGCCGTCGAGCGCGCACCAGAGACGATTGCAGGGCGCATCGAGGCGCTGCACGAACTCCGCCATGCCGCCCGCGACCTTGGCCTCGAAGCTCGCGCCGAAGCCGACGCTGCGGGAATAGTAGGCGGCGTGGAGCTGGGCGCAGCGACCGATGACGCCGGGGCGATAGCCGGGCGCGATGCGGATTTCCGGGCGCGGCGCGGGTTTGGCGAGGGCTTCGGCGTAGGTCGAGAGGCCCTGGTGGATCACCGGCGCGGCCTCGGGCGGCAGGGCGGCGAGGGCGGCCTTGACCTGGGCGCGGGCGAAGGCGTCGATCGCGGCGAGGGTTTCCTGGCCGGATGCGGTGAGGGAGAGGAGCTTGGCGCGGGCGTCGGCGGCGCTCGGGTCTTCGTTCAGCAACCCGGCGGCGATCAGCTTGCGCAGCATGCGACTGACGCTCGACTTGTCGAGGTGGAGGATTTCGGCGAGTTGCGCCGCGGTGGCGGCGCGCCCCGCGCCGATCTCGATCAGCGCGTGGACGGCGGAGGGCGGCATCTCGGTGTTGGCGAGCACCGGCTTCATGAAACCGAGCTCACGCACCAGGCGGCGCGAGGCGTCGCGGATCGGCTCGACCAAGGCGTCGGACATGGCAAAGGGCCTATAATGGTTGCACGGCGCAACCAATATAGGCCCTAAGTCGAACCGCGAAAAGCGGGGTTTTAAGCCGCCGCCGAGGCTTCTTCCACGGCGGGGTTGCGGATCAGGTAGTCGAACGCGGAGAGCGAGGCCTTCGCGCCGTCGCCCATGGCGATGACGATCTGTTTGTAGGGCGTGGTGGTGGCGTCGCCCGCGGCGAAGATGCCCGGGACGCTGGTTTCGCCGCGCGCGTCGACTTCGATCTCGCCGCGCGGGGTGAGCGCCACCGTGCCTTTCAGCCACTCGGTGTTGGGCACCAGGCCGATCTGCACGAACACGCCGTCGAGGTCGAGCCGGAACAGGCCGTTGGAGAGGCGGTCCTGGTAGGTGAGGCCGACCACCTTGGCGCCGTCGCCGTGGACCTCGGTGGTCATCGCCGAGGTGATCACGCTGACGTTGGCGAGGCTCGCGAGCTTCTCCTGCAGCACCGCGTCGGCGCGCAGCTTGGCGTCGAACTCGATCAGGGTGACGTGGCCGACGATTCCGGCGAGGTCGATCGCCGCCTCGACGCCCGAGTTGCCGCCGCCGATCACCGCGACGCGCTTGCCCTTGAACAGCGGGCCGTCGCAGTGCGGGCAGAAGGCGACGCCCTTGTTGCGGTACTCCGCCTCGCCCGGCACGTTCATCAACCGCCAGCGCGCGCCGGTGGCGAGGATCAGCGAGCGGGTCTTGAGCGAGCTTCCGCCCGCGAGCTTGACCTCGATCATGCCGCCGGGCTGGGCGGCGGGGATCACGGTTTCGACCCGTTGCAGGTTCATCACGTCGACGTCGCAGGCCTTGACCTGGGCTTCCAGCGTGGCGGCGAGCTTGGGGCCCTCGGTGTGGGGCACCGAGATCAGGTTTTCGATGCCGAGCGTATCATGCACCTGTCCGCCGAACCGCTCCGCCAGCACGCCGGTGCGGATGCCCTTGCGCGCCGCGTAGATCGCCGCCGCCGCGCCCGCCGGGCCGCCGCCGACGACCAGAACCTCGAACGGCGCCTTCGCCGCGATCGCCTGGGC
>LUYR01000491.1 GCA_001603335.1 Rhodospirillales bacterium Alpha_05
ATGCGGGCGGCGCCACGGTGTTCGGCCTGCCGCGCGAGGTGCGCGTCGCCTGCGAATGGGCGGCGTGGGCGAACGGCACGGCGGTGCGCGAGCTCGACTTCCACGACACCTTCCTCGCCGCCGACATGAACCACCCCGGCGACATGATCCCGGCGGTGCTCGCGGTCGGCCAGCAGACCGGCGCTTCGGGACAAGACCTGGCGCGCGGCCTCGCCGCCGCCTACGAGATCTGCGTCGACCTGACCAAGGGGATCTGCCTGCATGCGCACCGCATCGACCACCTTCCCCACATCGGCGCGGGCATGGTCGCGGGGATCGGCGCGACGCTCAGGCTGCCGGTGGAGACGATCTACCAGGCGCTCAACCACATCGTCCACGTCACGGTGACGACGCGCCAGTCGCGCAAGGGCGAGATTTCCACCTGGAAGGCCAACGCCCCGGCCCACGCGGGCAAGCTCGCGATCGAGGCCATCGACCGGGCGATGCGCGGCGAAACCTCGCCCGCGCCGATCTACGAGGGCGACGACAGCCTGATCGCGTGGCTGCTCGACGGACCGGACGCCACCTATTCCGTTCCCCTGCCCGAACCCGGCGAGCCCAAGCGCGGCATTCTCGAAACCTACACCAAGGCGTATTCGGCGGAGATCCAGGCGCAGGCGCTGATCGACCTCGCCTTCCGCATGCGCGCGCGGCTCCCCGATCTCGCGCGGATCAAATCCATTGCGATCCGCACCAGCCACCACACCCACCGGATCATCGGCAACGGCGCCGGCGACCCGCAGAAGTATTCCCCCGACGCGACGCGGGAGACCCTCGACCACAGCGCGATGTACATCTTCGCGGTGGCGCTCGAGGACGGGCGCTGGCACCACGTCGAGAGTTACGCCCCCGCCCGCGCCCACCGGCCCGAAACCGTCGCCCTGTGGCGAAAGATCCATACCGTCGAGGACCCGGAGTGGACGGCGCGCTACCACCACCCCGACCCGGCGGAACGGGCATTCGGCGGCACCGCGATCGTCACCCTCGACGACGGCACCGAGATCCGCGACTCCCTCGACGTCGCCGATGCCCACCCCTCGGGCGCGAAGCCGTTCACCTGGAGCGACTATCTGGCGAAGTTCGACGCGCTCACCGAAAACCTCGCGACGACGGCGGAACGGCGACGCTTCATCCACGCCGCCCTCAACCTGCCCGCCCTCCCCGGCGGATCGCTGACCGAGCTCACCCTGGAAGCACCCGCAGCCCTCGGCGACGCCCCCCTGCGCCCCGGTCTGTTCGAACTGCGCACGCGCTAGGTCGCGGCGAGACAGCCGCAGCTCAGGCAGTCGCCCAGCACCGGCCAATCCTCGGGCGCGAGCAACGCCATGCCGATCCCCGAAAGCCCGGTCATCAGCCCGGGGAGAAAGACCGCGCCCTGTTCGTCGGCGAACAGCCGATAGGTGCTCTTGGCGGCGCGGGCGCGGGCGGCGAGCTCGCCGAGCAGCGCGTCGGCGTGGTCCGG
>LUYR01000492.1 GCA_001603335.1 Rhodospirillales bacterium Alpha_05
GAGGGCGAACCAGCGCACCGCGCGCGCCAGCGCCGACGGACCGGCGGCGGCGGTCGGCGAGGGGTCGAAGGTCGGACGGGTTTCCGGCCCCGGGGTCGGGGTCTCGGTCTGCCCGGAGGCGTCGGTCCGGTTGGCCATGCTGATCCTGATCCGTGGGCGTGCCGAGCCAAAGGGCACGCCGCTCCATTCAGTATGACGCACGCTCTTGCGCCGTCAAATCCTGGCGCAGGAGTTTCGCACGTCGTGCGCATCGCCGCCGATGACGGTTTTTTGAAATAAAAAGCGCGGCGAGAGTGGTCCCGCCGCGCTGGAATGGGTCGGTGTGCCGCCTTAGGCCGAAGGCGTGCAGAGCGAGATCGCCCGGGTCAGCCGCCCCGAAAGGGCGCGGCGGTAGGCGTCCATGTCGGCGATCGGCTTCTGCGCCACGCCCGAGGCCATCGCGGCTTCCGCCACCGCGACCGAAACCTGGGTCATCAGGCGCTGGTCGAACGGCACCGGCAGAATGTAGTCGGCGCTGAACGCCATCTGCCGACCGGCATAGGCGGCGGCGACGTCGGCGGGCACGTCTTCCTGTGCGAGGCCGGCGATCGCCTTCGCCGCGGCGAGCTTCATCTCGAGGTTGATCTCGGTCGCACGGACGTCGAGCGCACCTCGGAAGATGTAGGGGAAGCCGAGCAGGTTGTTGACCTGGTTCGGGTAGTCGGAGCGCCCGGTGGCGACGATCGCGTCGGGGCGAACCGCGTGGGCTTCCTCGGGGGTGATCTCCGGGTCCGGGTTCGCCATCGCGAAGATGATCGGCTGGTCGGCCATGGTGGTCACCATCGCCGGGGTCAGCGCGCCTTTCTTCGACAGGCCGAGGAAGATGTCGGCGCCCTTCACCGCGTCCTCGAGGGTGCGCAGCTCGGTGGTCACCGCGTGCTTGGTCTTCCACGGGTTGAGGTCGTTGCGGCCCCTGTGGATCACGCCCTTGGTGTCGATCATCACGACGTTTTCGTCGGGCATGCCCATGCCCTTGATCAGCTCGACGCAGGCGATCGCGGCGGCGCCCGCGCCGCTCACCACCATTTTCGCGGTCTTGATGTCGCGCTTGGTGAGGATCAGCGCGTTCATCACGCCGGCGAGGCAGACGATCGCGGTGCCGTGCTGGTCGTCGTGGAACACCGGAATGTTCATCAGCGACTTCAGCCGATCCTCGATGATGAAGCACTCGGGCGCCGCGATGTCTTCGAGGTTGATGCCGCCGAAGGTCGGGCCGAGGAAGCGGACGCAGTTGACGAACTCGTCGACGTCCTTGGTGTCGACCTCGAGATCGGTGGCGTCGACGTCGGCGAAGCGCTTGAACAGCACCGCCTTGCCTTCCATCACCGGCTTCGAGGCGAGCGCGCCCAAATCGCCGAGGCCGAGAACCGCGGTGCCGTTCGAAATCACCGCGACGCTGTTGCCCTTGATGGTGTAATCATAGGCGGTGTCGGGGTTCTTCTCGATCTCGAGGCAGGGAGCGGCGACGCCCGGCGAATACGCGAGCGAGAGGTCGTGCGCGGTGGCGAGAGATTTGGTCGGAAGGATCTCGAGCTTGCCTGGGCGGCCCTTGGTATGCAGCGCCAGCGAGGCGAGCTGCAAATCCGGTTTTTTGTCCATTAGCGTGTCCATAGTGACGGGTTCGTCTCCTGCGCGGTCTTGGGTGCGTTTCTGGCCAAGCGATTTTGGTCTTGTTTTTTTGACTGCGGAGTTTTCCCACAGGAAGGGAAGTCACCGTATATAACATATCGATCGGGAATGTCTTTGGGTTTGGTTGGCAATAAAATTACAATTTATGTGGGCTTTCCCACAGAAAACCCGCCTTTCGAGCCCTCCGCGACGAACAGTTTCACCGCATGAATTCAAGGGTTAAGGACGCCGAGATGACGACCGCAGACGACGCGCGAACCGCGCCGACCACCGAAACTGCAAAAACCACGCCGTTGATGGAGCAGTATCTCCGGATCAAGGCCGAGCATCCCGGCTGCCTGTTGTTCTACCGCATGGGCGACTTCTACGAGCTGTTCTTCGACGACGCGGTGCAGGCAGCGGGCGCGCTCGATATCGCGCTGACCAAGCGCGGTCAGCACGCGGGGCAAGACATCGCGATGTGCGGCGTGCCCCACCATGCCTATGAGGGCTACCTCGCGCGCCTGATCCAGAAGGGCTTCAAGGTTGCGATCTGCGAGCAGATCGAGGACCCGGCGGAGGCGAAGAAGCGCGGCGCGAAGTCGGTGGTCGAGCGCGCGGTGATCCGCGTCGTCACTCCCGGCACGCTGACCGAGGATTCCCTCCTCGACGCGCGGCGCGCCAACTATCTTCTCGGCATCGGCCAGGTCCATGGCGCGATCGGCGCAGCGTGGCTCGACCTCTCCACCGGCCGGTTCTTCTGCCGCACCGTCGAGGAAGCCCAGCTCGCGGGCGTGATCGAGCAGATCGGTGCGGGCGAAATCCTGCTGCCGCAAAAGCTCCTCGAAGCCCCGTCTCTGTTCGAGCTCTGGGCGCGGCTGAAGCCTGCGCTCACGCCCCTTCCGGACAATCGTTTCGATAGCGAAAGTTGTGCGCGCCGCCTCGCCGAGGCGTTCGGCGTGGCGACTCTCGACGGCTTCGGCCAGATGCACCGCGCCGAAATCGCGGCGGCGGGCGCGGTGGTGGACTACGCGGTCGCGACACAGGCGGGCCGCCTGCCGTTGGTCCAGCCGCCCAAGCGGGT
>LUYR01000493.1 GCA_001603335.1 Rhodospirillales bacterium Alpha_05
GGTGAGGTGGCCTTCCGCGTCGATGAGGCTGCCGAAGGTGACCTTGGCCGAAAGCCGCGACGTGGCGCGCACGCCGAAGGCGGCGACGGCGGCGAGGTCGGCGTCGCTGACCGCGTCGAAGATCGCGCAGACCGAGGCCGTCTGCATCGCCGCGCCGAGCCGCGCGATCAGCGCGTCGGGCTTGGCGAGTTCGGCGGTGGCGATGGTGAGGCAGCGCACGCCCGGCATGTGGGGCGAGACCAGCGCGACGAGGTCGGCGCTCTTTACCGGCGATCCGGGGTCGCGGCCGATCGCGGTCTGGTTCACCGGTACGCCGTCGACCAGCAACTGGCCGGTCTCGACGGTGCGCTTCATCGCCGGATAGGCGGGGGTGACGAGGATCAGGTTGGCGTCGAGCGCCTGGGCGGTGCCGAAGAGTTCGAGGCCGACGTGGCCGCGCATGGTGGAATCGAGCTTTTTGTAAACCTGCGTCGCGCCGCTCGCGCGCACCCGCGCCGCGACCGTCGCGATGATGGCTTCGACTTCGGCGGCTTCGAGGCCGCGGGTCTCGGTGTCGATCACCGCAACCGGCACGTCCCGCAGCAATGCTTCCGGCGGATCGCCGAGGAAAACCTTGGTGGGGAGACCGTAGGAGGCGAATTGCAGGCCACTGTCGTTTGCGCCGGTCAGGTCGTCGGCGATGATGGCGATGGTCATGTCAGCCTCAGAGAAAAAACGGCCGGTTGTCGAAGGTCGGCGAACCGGCCGCAGGTTGAGGAACTTTAGGGCGACAACCGGAGCTTGCCTGGGACGGCAAGCTCCGGGGAACGGCGGTTACGCGGACTCGCCCGCGTTTTCCTCGGCCGTGGACTTCACGTGGAAGTGCTTGACGAGGAAGCTGATGAACAGCGGCAGCAGGATCGCGGTGGTCACGGTGCTGGCCGCGACCTGCACCGTGGCGAGCTTCGCCACCGGGGCGAAGGTGGCGTTGGCGGCGGCGATCGCCATCGGCGTGGCGACGGCGTTACCCGCGGTCGAGCCTTCCGCCGCGCCGACGATGGGATTCCAGCCGAGCATGCGGAAGACGACGAAGCCCGCGGTGCCGGTGAGCAGCACGGTCATGATCCCCAAGAGCACGCCCGACGCGCCGCCGGTGATGATCGCCTGGAAGTTGATCCCCATCCCGAGCGAGAAGGCGAAGAACGGGATCAGCATGTCGCTGCCCTTGGCGAGGAAGGCGCGCATGTCTTCGTCGGCATTGCCGAGGATCATGCCGACGACGATCGGCAGGAGCACGCTGATGAACGAGACGATCGAGAAGAAACCGTCGACGAAGCCCATGCTGCCGAAAATCGCGAGCGCCACCATGGTGAGGAACGGGCCGTCGTTGAGGGCGAGGAGGGAGTACGCCGCCTTGTCGTCCGCCTTGCCGTACTGGCCGACGATCGCGACGTAGAGGCCGCCGTTGCTGTTGGTCATCGCGGCGATGATCGCGAGCGGGGCGAGGCCGAGGAACAGACCTTCCGGCCCGGCCATGGCGTAGGCGATGAGTCCGACCGCCGCGCCCACGACCCACTTGACGGTGAGCAGGGTCGCGCCCTTGGCGAACGAGACGCCGAGGTTGCGCATGTTGATCTGCGACCCGGCGCAGAGCAGGAACAGGGCGATCAGCGCGCCCGCGCTCTTGACGAACAGGGCTTCGGTGAAATTCCCGATGCGCAGGAGATCTGGAGCAAAGGTGTTGATCGTCGCCGCGAGGAGCAGCGGCACGACCATCATACCGCCGGGAATACGATCCAGCGTGGCCTTGATTTTCATGGGTTCCTCCCTGGTGCCGGGCAACTCTCGGAGCGGGGCGGCCGTTCCGGGTGCCCTAAGACTTTTGGTTTCGGGAAGTGTCACCTCGGGGTGATGCGGCGGCAACCCATGAAATATGACAAAAAAGATGTACCATAATGAACTAGTCGGCACCCTGGAGTTTGCGCCACAAGGTGCTGCGGCCAATGCCGAGACGCGCCGCAGCGTTGCTCTTGTTTCCCCGTTCCTCGTCCAGAACCTGGGCGATGATCTGTGCCTCGATCTCATGCAGGGGTAGGCGCAGATCGACGTTGAAGCCGTTTGTGTCCCGTTTTGAAACAGATGTGGCCGCAACCCCAGGGATTTCGTCGATAATACGATCGTCATAGGGCAGGTCATGAACCAGCCGATCGACGAACGCGGCGAGGTCGGCGTAGTTGTTCGGCCACCGCCTGAGCCGCAACGCCTCGAGTGCGGAGGGCGAAAAGCCGCGCAGGTGCTTGCCGTGCGCGGCGTTGGCTTCCATTAGGTGGTAGAGGACCGTGGCTTCGAAGATCTTGGCGTCGTCGCCGACCGCGGGAAGGTGGATCTCGCGGCCTGCGACGAGTTGGGCGAGTTCGGGCGCGAGGCTGCCCTGCGCCGCGAGATCGGCCGGTTCGGCGGAGAACACCATCGCCACGCCGTGGCCGTAGCTGACCAGTTCGCGCGCCAGCTGCACCTGGTCGACGCGCTTGAGCTTCTCGACCCCGGCGATGTAGGCGAGCATGCCGGTGGCGGCGGCGAGCACGTCGAGGGTCTGGCGCAACGCCTCGCGCGACGCATGGCGCACCTCGATGCCGATCAGCAGCGTCGTCTCCGGCCCGTAGAGCGCGGTCTGGATCGCGCGCAGCATCCGCGTGCGGCCGGTGCCGGGTTCGCCCACCAGCGCCAGAGGC
>LUYR01000494.1 GCA_001603335.1 Rhodospirillales bacterium Alpha_05
GTAGCGCACTTTCGCCAGGTCGAACAGGCTGTCGCGGCCGAGCGCGGCGCGGGCGTCGCCGAGGTGGCGGCGCAGGTCGGCGGCGCGGACGAGCAGGTCTTCCATCGGCGAGCGGGTCACGGTTGCGGCTCCAGGCCTTCCGGCCAGTGGCCGTTGGCGCGATAGACGTAGGCGAGAATCTCGGCGACGGCGGCGAAGGCCTCGAGCGGAATCTCTGCGTCGACGTCGACGGCGGCGAGGATTTCCGCGAGGTTGGCGTCTTCGCGCACGCGCACGCCGTTGGCGAAGGCAAGCGCGAGGATCTGCTCGGCCACCGCGCCGCGCCCCGAGGCGACCACCTTGGGCGGCGCTTCGTCGCCGTCGTAGTGCAGCGCCACGGCCACCTGTCGGGTGTCGCGGGCGGACTCGGGCGCTCTCGGATCGGGGTCGGACATCTCGCCTCCTGGTCGCGCCAGTATCCGCGCGCGCGTTAAACAAACTCTTAATCCGGGATCCGGCGTCCAAGGTTTACCGATTGTTAAAGCGCCCGCGCCATACTCTCCTCCGGATGCCCAGGGACCGATGGAGCCCACTGCGATGGATCTTCAAAAACTCGCCTTCTTCCAGGTTGCGCAGCAGCGCATGGACTGGCTTGCCCAGCGCCAGAAGGTGGTGTCGGAAAATCTCGCCAACGCCAACACCCCGGGCTACGTCGCCAAGGATCTGAAGCCGGTCGACTTCCAGAAGGAGCTTTCGCGCTCGCTCGCGCGGGAGAATCCGTCGATCCCCGCGACCCGCACCGATCCGGCGCATCTGCAGGGCACCCTGCCGCAGGCGGGGCCGTATCGCACCGAGGTGACGCGGCGGCCGTTCGAATACACCCTCGACAAGAACGGCGTCGACGTCGAACAGCAGATGGAAAAGGCGGCGAGCAACCGCTCGCAATACGAGCTCACCTCCAATCTGGTGATGAAGAATTTGAACATGATCCGCACCGCGCTTGGGCGCAGCGGCTCGTAACGCGGTTTGAGGGAGGCGCAGGATGGACGACCTGCTGGTCAGCACCAAGATCTCGACGTCGGGGATGAAGGCCCAGGCGACGCGTCTGCGCGTGGTCTCGGAAAACATCGCCAACGCGGACTCGGTCGGCACCAAGCCGGGCGAGGCGCCCTATCGCCGCAAGACGATGTCGTTCAAGTCGGAAGTCGACCGCAATCTCGGCGCCGACCTGGTCAAGGTGAAGAAGATCGGCGTCGACCGCTCCGACTTCGAGAAGCGCTACGAGCCCAATCATCCGGCGGCGGACAAGGACGGCTACGTCCAGTTGCCCAACGTCAACCCGCTGGTCGAGATGATGGACATGAAGGAAGCCCAGCGCGGCTACGAGGCGAACCTGAACGCGATGCAGATCAGCCGCCAGATGATCGCGAAAACCGTCGACATGCTGAAATGACCGCGTGCGTTAACCCGGGGGTGGTGCGATGACTGTTGCGATGAACACGGCGCTCAACGCCTACAAGAACGCGGCCAGCGGCTTCGATTCGATCGGCGACGCCCGCAACGACGCGGCGGCTTCGGCCGCGGGCGCGGTGCAGCCGGGGCAGAGCTTCACCGATCTGGTGAAGGACAACCTCTCCCAGGCGGTGGACGCGAGCAAGCAGAGCGAAAAGATGAGCCTCCTGGCGCTCCAGGGAAAGGCCGACCTGCGCGAGGTGGTCAATGCCGTCGCCAACGCCGAAACCGCGTTGCAAACGGTCGTCGCGGTGCGCGACAAGGTGTTGAACGCGTACCAGGAAATCCTCAAGATGTCGATCTGACCCGATCGACGGACAAAAGACCTTATGAACGAAGCCCAGGTTCTCGAGATCGCACGCGAAGCCGTGCTGACGCTGGTGATCGTGTCGGCGCCGGTGCTGCTCGTCGGCATGGGCATCGGCCTGGTGATCTCGCTGTTCCAGACCCTGACGCAGATCCAGGAAATGACGCTGACCTTCGTGCCGAAGCTGCTCTTGGTGTTCGGGTCGCTGATCCTGCTGCTGCCGTTCATGTTCCACGAGATCCGCGCGTTCTCGGAACACTTGTTCGACCTCATCGTCGCGCCCCGCTGACTCTCAAGCCTAGGGGAGGGCCCATGCTCGAACAGCTGCTTGCGCTCGACCTCTATCACCTCGCGCTGGTGTTCGCGCGGATGAGCGGCGCGTTCATGGCGCTGCCGGGGTTTTCCTCCGCGTTCATTCCGGTGCGCATCCGCGTGTTCGTCGCGCTCGGCGTGAGCATGGCGCTGCTGCCGCTGTTGATACCGACGATGCCGCCGATTCCCGCCACGGTGGGCGGGATCGTCCAGCTGATGGCGATCGAGATCACCCTCGGCGCATTCATCGGCCTGATCGGCCAGGCGTTGCTCGCCGCGCTGCACTTCGCCGGTGCGGTGGTCGGCCTCACCTCGGGCCTCGCCAACGCGATGGTCTTCGACCCGATCACCGAATCCCAGAGCGCGCTGTTCACCGGCTTCGTCAACATGCTGGCGCTGGTCACCATCTTCATCACCGGCACCCACCTTTTGATGCTCCAGGCGGTGGCGGAGAGCTACACCCTATTCCCGCCGGGGAATCCGCTGCCCACCGGCGATCTCGCCGACTATTTCGCACGGACCCTGGCGCAGAGCTTCACCATCGGCCTGCGCCTCGCCTCGCCGTTCATCGTCTTCTCGCTGGTGTTCCAGACCGCGATGGGCGTGACCGCGCGCCTGATGCCGCAGATGAACGTGTTCTTCGTCGCGCTGCCGGCGCAGATCCTGCTCGCCCTCGGGTTGTTGGCGCTGGTTTTGCCGAGCGTGATGCTGTGGGCGATGAACCATTATGAAAACGGCCTGCGCAACTTCATCGCGGGCGGGTGAGGGCAGATGTCCGAAGAAGACGACGCCTCCAAAACGGAAGAACCCACGGGGAAACGCCTGGAAAAGGCGCGGGAGGAAGGCAACGTCCCGATTTCCCAGGAAATCAAAAGCCTGATCATGCTGATCGGCGGCATCGTCGCGCTCGGCATGTTCGCGCCGAGCCTTGCCTCCGACCTCAAGACCACGCTCACGCCGTTCATCGCCCATCCCGACGCGATGCCCACCGACTTCGAGGGCCTGCGCGCCCTGATCGCGGGCACGCTGCTCGACGTCGGCCTCGCGCTGCTCTGGCCGATCGCGATCCTCGTCGCGCTCGCGGTGCTGTCGGTGATCGGCCAGGTCGGCTTCGTCTATTCGCCCAAGCGCGCCGCGCCCGCGTTCGACAAGCTCAGCCTGATCAAGGGCCTGAAGCAGTTCTTCTCGATGAAGCGGGTGGTCGAGACCGGCAAGAGCCTGCTCAAGCTCGCGCTGATCGGCGTCGCCCTCGGCTTCGTCGTCTGGCCGCGCCTCGACTGGCTGCTGCAAACCCCGGGAATGCCGACCGAGGCGATGCTGATCAAGGTGCGCGGCATCATCCTGTTGCTGGTGGCGACGGTGATCGGCGTGATGCTGCTGATCTCGCTCGGCGACATGCTCTACGTCCGCTTCCAGAGCCACAAGAAGCTCAAGATGACCAAGCAGGAGGTCAAGGACGAGCACAAGCAGGCGGAAGGCGACCCGCAGGTCAAGGCCCGCATTCGCGCGCTCCGCATGGAGCGGGTGCGGCGGCGGATGATGGCGGCGGTGCCGACCGCCGACGTGGTGATCACCAACCCGACCCACTTCGCGGTCGCGCTCTCCTACAAGCTCGAGGAGATGGCCGCGCCCAAGGTGGTGGCCAAGGGCGCCGACCTGGTGGCGAAGAAGATCCGCGAGATCGCCGAGGAGAACAAGGTGCCGATCGTCGAGAACCCGCCGCTCGCCCGCGCGCTGTTCGCGTCGGTGGAAATCGACCAGTTCATTCCGCAGGAGCACTACCGCCCGGTCGCCGAGGTGATCAGCTACGTGATGAAACTCAAAAAAACGCGCTGACACTGCCGCTTCGGCCTGACACACTCGGGCGCGGATGCAGCGAGGAGAGGCCGGGCCGATGATCAAGGGTTTCAGCACGTGGGGCGCGCTGATCGTGGTGCTGGGCTTCGGCGTGATGCTCGGCGGCGCGACCGGCAGCGGCGTCGCCGCCTGGACGATGCTGGCGGGCACCGGGCTCGGCCTGATCGGCGCGTTCCTGTTGCTGCGCGAGGCCTCGCAATGGCAGGGCGTGCTCACCAACGCCGAGGCCCTCGAGGCGAGCTTCGCCCGCGACGTGCGCGCGCTCCGGATCGTCGATGCGCAGGGCCGCACCCTCGCCGCCAACGCCGAGGGCAAACGCTTCTGGGGCAAGGCCGATCCCCTCGCGGTGCTGGCCGCCCGGCTGTCCGACACCGAAGCCGACCGCGAGGCGATGGAGCGCCTCCAGGGCGCCTATCAGGCGGGCCTGGACGCGACCCAGGAACTCGCCCTGGTCGCCGCCAACGGCGACCGCACCGACGCGCGCGACTGGGTGCGGGTGGAAATCCGCGGCCTCGAGGCGCCGAAGGGCGCGCGGGTGCTGATCGCCGCCGACGTCTCGGCGCGCCGCGCGGTCGAGAACGTGCTCAAGAGCGAGCGCGAGTATCTCGGCGACTTCCTCGATTTCCTTCCCGCCGGGGTCTACGCCCTCGATTCCGAGCAATCGTTCCGCTACGTCAACCGCACCTTCGCCGACTGGCTCGGCACCACCCCCGACGGTCTCGTCGGCCAG
>LUYR01000495.1 GCA_001603335.1 Rhodospirillales bacterium Alpha_05
ATGTAACGGCTTGCGCCGCGTGACGAGCCCCTGAAAAAGCCGGTATCAAGCCCGGCCCGCCAAGCCCTTGCGCTTCCCGATCGGAGGGAAGCGAGACTCTGCCCTCGGTCCCACGGGAGGCGATCATGTAGCAGACGAGAACCCCGAACCGGCGGGTTATCCGGTGTGGTTCCCTTCACCCGCCGGGGTCTTCCTCGGCGGGTTTGCTTTTCGGAGTTCGACCCATGGCCGATACCGCCACCCTCGAGGCCCGCCTGACCGCGGCGGAAGCCGCCTGGCACGAGCTGATGATCGGCCAAACCGTCCAGGTCGCGAAAGTGGACGGTCGCGAGGTGACGTACACCCCCGCCGACCACAAGGCCCTCGCGGCCTACATCCTCGATCTCAAGATGCAACTCGGTCGCGGTCCGCGCCGCTCCTATCCCGTGAGGTTCTAATGTCCGCTCCGTTCGCCCCTGCGCTGATCGACCCGGCGGGGAACCCGCTGCGCGCGTCGCGTGCGCGGGCGGATGCGGGCTTCTCCCCGAGTTTCCGCGCGATCCCGCAAAACGGCTCGCCGTCGTTGGCGAGCTGGTTCCCGCGCCTGCAATCCCCCGACGCCGCCTACCTGCCGCGCCGCGACGACACGGTCGGGCGCATCCGCGAATTGGCGGCGGAGAATGGTTACCTCTCCGGTGCGGTGCAACGCGCCGTCGACGAGGGAATCGGCTCGAATTTCATGCTCAACTGGCGACCCGATCTCGCCGCGCTCGGCCTCGATGCCGAATGGTCCAAGACCTGGATTTCGACGGTGGAACGGCGTTGGCGGAACTACCACTCCGACCCGCGCCGCCCGCTCGACGCCGCCGGAAAGCTCGACCTCTCGGGCCTTCTCGGTTCCGCCTTCCGGCAGCGGATGACCGACGGCGAAGCCTTGGCATTGCCGCAGTGGTTGCCCCGTCGCGGCGTCCCGCAGGCGACGGCGGTCCAGATGGTTTCCCCCGATCGCCTGTCGAACCCGCAAGGCGCGGCGGACACCGCCACCTTGCGCGGCGGCGTCCAGATGAACGCCTTCGGCGCCCCCGAGGGCTACCACATTCGCGGCGCGCACCCGACCGACAGTTGGGGCATGCTCGATGCGAGTACGTGGAACTACGTTCCCGCCCGCACGCCCTGGGGCCGTCCCCGCGTCATCCACTGGTTCGAGCCTGCGGGCGCGGATCAAACGCGCGGCGTCGGCTTCCTCGGGCCCGGCCTGGAAAAGCTGAAACTCGGCGACGTTTACGAGCGTGTCGAACTCGAAGCGGCGTTGATCAACTCGACCTTCGCGGCGGTGATCGAAACCCCGTTCGACAAGTCCCTGATGGACGAAATGACGGAAGCCGACGGGGCGACCGCCAACTATCAGGAAGCCCGCTCCGCCTTTGCCGAGAAAGCCCCGGTCCATCTGCGCGGTGCGCAGATCGCGCGGCTGTTCCCCGGCGAAACCCTCAACCTGTCGCAGAGCGGGCGGCAAAACGCCGCCTTCGCGACCTTCATCGGCAACGTGCTTCGGCACGCCGCCGCCGCGATGGGGCAGAGCTACGAGCAGTTCGCCAACGACTGGTCGCAGACGAACTATTCGTCGGCGCGCGCCTCGATGTTGCAGGCGTGGAAATTCCTCTTCGCCCGCCGCACCGCGTTCGCCGCCGGCTTCGCGACGCCGATCTTCGGCCTTTGGCTGGAAGAAGAACTCGACTCCGGACGCATCGAAGTCCCCGAGGGCACACCGACGTTTTGGGAGGCTCCCGCCGCTTGGCTGCGGTGCATCTGGATCGGCCCCGGTCGGGGTTGGGTGGACCCGGTCAAGGAAGCAACCGCCGCTTCCCTGCGGATGGAATCCGGCCTGTCGACGTTGCAGGACGAAGCCGCCGAACAGGGCCGCGACTGGCAAGAAATCCTCGATCAACGCCAACGCGAAATGGCGGAACTCGCAAGCCGCGGCCTCACCCTCGTGGCCACGAGTTACGACAACGTGGCGGGGCAGGGGGAAGACCCCGACGCCCGCCCC
>LUYR01000496.1 GCA_001603335.1 Rhodospirillales bacterium Alpha_05
GTGTGCTCTTCCGATCTGGGCGTCGACGATGCCGACCGCGTGCTCGTCGTCGGCGAGCACGTCTGCCACCGCGTCGGCGCTCAGCAGCCGCGTGCCGGTGCCGAGACGGAACACCGCCGAGGGCTCGGTGTAGCCCGAGAGCGCCACCACCGCGCCTTCGGGCGCGACCGCGTGCACCGCGTCGGCGAGGCGCGGCGCGACCCAGAGCTTGTCGAGCGACGGCATCACCCCGCCGAACACCCCGGCGTAGAGCGGCACCGACAGCAGCACCGCGAACGCGGCGGCGGGCAGGTGCAGGCCGGACCAGGATTTTTTCAGCGGCAGCGCCGCTGCGGCGAGCGCGACCGCCGCGATCGGCACCGAAATCCAGGAGAAGCCGTCGCCATAGAGCATCGGCAGCGCCACCGAGGCGGCGGCGAGCGCCACCCCGACCAGCGCCCAGACCCCGCCGATGCCCTTCTGCCAGATCCGCCCGAACAGGGCGTAGGCATCCTCCCGCACCGCGAACAGCGCGGCGGCGATCAGCAGGCAGATCGCCGGATAGAGCGGCAGCGGATAGTGGGGCAGCTTGGTCGGCACCAGCTCGAACACCAGCCACGACGGCACCGCCCAGGCGAGGCAGAAGCGCACCCCCGGTTCGGCGCGCATGCGGACGCTGCGGATCGCCGCGGGTACGAGGAACAGCGAACCCGGCCACAGCGTCGCGAGTGCGAGCACCGCGTAGAGGCCGGGGAAGCCGCCGTGCGCCTCCTGGCCGCCGAGGAGCTTCGGAATCAAGTCCTGCTGTACCGCGTCTGCGACGAAGCCGGACTGCGGCCCGGTGGCGATCGCGATCATCCACGGCGCGACGACGGCGACGGCGATGATCAGGCCGGTGACCGGGCGGGTGGTGCCGAGCCAGCGCCAGCGCCGGTCGGCGACGACCAGGGCGAGCGCCGCGAGGATCATCACCATCGGCGCGATCGGGCCCTTGATCAGCATGCCCACGCCCATCGCCAGCCACATCGCCGCGATCTGCCACGCGGGCACGGCGGGGCCCTTGCGCGCCTGCATGTAGAGCCGCCCGAACACCCCCATCACCGCGACCACCCCGGCGAGCATGGCGGCGTCGGTCTTGGCCTGGTGCGCCTCGGCGACGAGAATCAGCGACGAGGCGAGCAGCGCGGCGCCGGTGAACGCGACCGGGCGGCTGAACAGATATTTGCCGAAGCCGAAGGTGAGCAGCACCGCCGCCGTCGCGCCGAGCCACGAGGGCAGGCGATAGGGCCAGGTGGCGGGCGAGGCGGCGTCGGAGAACGCCGCGACCGCCGCGGCCTGCGCCCAATAGATCCCCACCGGCTTCTTGTTGCGCGGCGTGTCCTGGAAGCGGATGGCGACGAAGTCGTGGCTCTCGAGCATCTGCTTCGAGGCCTGCATGTAGCGGGCCTCGTCGCGGTCGAGCGGCGGCACCGACGCCTGCCCCGGCAGGTAGAGGCCGAGGCAGAGGAGCATCAGCGCGAGATACGGTCGGATCCCGGTGAGGAGACGCTGCACAGGGTTACCCCTCGTTCAGGTTCAGGCGCTCAGGCGCGCGATCAGGTCGGGAACCGCCTCGAACACGTCGGCGACCAGGCCGTAGTCGGCAACCTGGAAGATCGGCGCTTCGCTGTCCTTGTTGATCGCGACGATCACCTTGGAATCCTTCATCCCCGCGAGGTGCTGGATCGCGCCCGAGATGCCCACCGCGATGTAGAGGTCGGGGGCGACGATCTTGCCGGTCTGGCCGACCTGGGCGTCGTTGGGGATGAACCCGACGTCGACCGCGGCGCGGCTCGCGCCGACCGCGCCGCCCAGAACGTCGGCGAGCTG
>LUYR01000497.1 GCA_001603335.1 Rhodospirillales bacterium Alpha_05
ACCCGCCAAGGCAGCCGAGCCCGCGGTCAACGACCGCCAGCGCCGCAGCAGCGGGCCGAAGCCGGTGGTGATCCTCGACCCCGGCCACGGCGGCGTCGACCCCGGCGCGATCGGCGTCGGCGGCGTCTATGAAAAGCACATCACCCTCGCGATGGCGCAGCAGCTCAAGCGCCACCTGGAAAAGACCGGGCGCTACAAGGTGGTGCTGACCCGCGACCGCGACATCTTCATCCCCCTGCGCGAGCGGGTGGCGATCGCGCGGCGGGCGCACGGCGACCTGTTCATTTCGCTGCATGCCGACAGCCATCCGAATTCCGCCACCCGCGGCCTCTCGATCTACACCCTGTCGGAGAAGTCTTCCGACCGCGAGGCGGCATCGCTCGCGGAAAAGGAAAACAAGGCCGACATCATCGCCGGCATGGACTTTTCCGAGGAGAGCCCGGAGGTCACCGGCATCCTCATCGACCTGGCGCAGCGGGAGTCGATGAACCTTTCGGCGCAGTTCGCCTCCCTCGCGGTGGGCGAGCTCGACCGCAAGGTCCAGACCCTCGACAACACCCACCGTTTCGCCGGGTTCGCGGTGTTGAAGGCGCCCGACATCCCCTCGGTGCTGCTCGAGATGGGCTACCTCTCGAACCCCACCGAAGTCCGCCTGCTGCAGCAGGACGGCTACCGCGACAAGATGGCGGATTCGATGACCCACGCGGTCGATCGCTACTTCGACCAGACCCAGAGCGCCCTGCGTCCTTAAACACTTATGAACCGCGCTTCCCCCGGGGTGGAATTCCTTAGGGGAATCGCGTATGTCAATGGTCCGCGAGAGACCCGTGCGGCGGGTCCGCTTCGTCTTGGGGATTTTAGGCAATGATCCGTGCTCTGACCTTCGTGGTCGGTTTGGTAATCCTGGTTGCGCTCGGCGGCGTCGGCGTCGGTGCGTATGTGTTCTGGCAATACGGCCGCGATCTGCCGGATTACCGCCAACTCGAGACCTATACCCCCGACGTGATGACGCGGATCTACGCGGGCGACGGGCGGCTGGTGACCGAGTACGCGATCGAGAAGCGCGTCTTCGTCCCCTACAACGCGATCCCCAAGGTGGTGGTCAACGCCTTCATCTCCGCCGAGGACCAGCGTTTCTTCGAGCATCCCGGGGTGGACTTCATGGGTGTCGCGCGCGCCGCGATCACCAACCTGCGCTACGCCGGTAGCGGCCGCCGCCCGGTCGGGGCGTCGACGATCACCCAGCAGGTGGCGAAGAACTTTCTGCTTTCCAATGAGGTGTCGTTCTCGCGCAAGGTGAAGGAAGCGATCCTCGCGATGCGCATCGAGCAGGCGTTCAGCAAGGAACACATCCTCGAGCTCTACCTCAACGAAATCTACCTCGGTCGCGGCTCCTACGGCGTAGCCGCCGCGGCGATGAACTACTTCAACAAGTCGCTCGACGAACTCAGCATCGCCGAGGTCGCCTACCTCGCCGAGCTGCCCAAGGCCCCGAACAACTACAATCCGCAGCGCTACCCCGAAGCCGCCCTGGCGCGACGCAACTGGGTGATCGGACGCATGGCCGAAGACGGCCACATCACCGGCGTCGACGCCGACAAGGCGATCGCCGAACCGCTCCAGGTGAGCGTGCGCGGCGAGACCGAGTTCGTCGACCACTCGGCCTACTTCGCCGAGGACGTGCGCCGCGACATCGTCAACCGCTATGGCGAAAAGGCGCTCTACAAGGGCGGCCTCGCGGTGCGCACCACGCTCGAGCCGAAGCTCCAGGACCTCGCCACGCGCAGCCTGCGCGACGGGCTCGAGGCCTACGACCGCCGCCACGGCTGGCGCGGCCCGCTGGGGCGCATCGAACTCGACCAGAGCTGGGGCATCCGCCTGCGCGACGCCCAGGTCGGCGTC
>LUYR01000498.1 GCA_001603335.1 Rhodospirillales bacterium Alpha_05
CGCGCCAGCCCGCGCACGAACCCCGCCGCCGCGACGCCGGTGATCGCGCCGAGGAGCGCATAAAGGCAGAGCAGCGCCAGCGACGAGCCGTCCACCGCGATCGGCGCGAGCTGCGGCACCTCGAAGGCGGGCGCGATGCCGAAGAAGAACCGCCCGATGAAGGTCGCGGTGCCGGTGGCGACCGCAACGGGGAGGAAGGTGCGCACGCTGATCTCGGGCATCATCAGTTCGATCGCGAACATCACGCCGCCCAAGGGGGTGTTGAAGGTCGCGGCGATGCCCGCGCCCGCGCCCGCCGCGACGAGGATGATCCGCTCGCCCGCCGGCATCCGCACGATCTGGCCGAGGGTGGAGCCCAAGGCCGCGCCGATCTGGATGATCGGCCCCTCGCGCCCGACCGCCGCGCCGCTGCCGATGGCGAAAGCGGAGGAGAGCGACTTCACCACCGCCACCGCCGGGCGGATCACGCCGCCCTTGTAGTAGATCGCGTCCATCACCTCGGGCACGCCGTGGCCCTTCGCCTCGGGCGCCCACTTCGACACCAAAAAGGTCACCACCAGCCCGCCCGCCACCGGCACCAGGATCACCCACATCCCCCAGGGGCTCGCGGGAGTGAACAGGTTGGCGTCGTACTGCGTCGTCCACTCACCCAGGAACATCACGTTGTGGATCAGCCCGATCAGGGCGCGGAACACCACCGCGCCGAGGCCGGTGATCACCCCCACCATCACCGCGAGGAACGCGAGCTTGACCAGGCCGATGCGGGGGATTTCATCCTCGGCGTCGGGATCGGCGGGGGTTTGCGCGGGCTTGGGGGAGAAGCGGGAGACGAGCGGTATACGTGACGGAGGAATGGACAATTTTTGCGGTCTCTCGAAAGAACGTGAGAGGGAATGCCAAAGCATCGCCGTCGCGGATACTGCGCGGCGAGCCGAATACGACATGGGAATGTATGGGGGAAATTATCGGCCAATCGTGCGCCGAGCGCCATGAATATTTCCCCTCCTCGCGGGCAAATCTCGCAAGGAGGGGTTGCGGATCTCTGGAGGCTCAGCCGATCGCGAGATGCGCGATGCGGTCGCCGGAAATCCGGAAGGCGTAGTCGAGTTCGATCGGGCTGCCGGGGAAGTTGCCCGCCACCGTCGCGGTGACGATGGTTTCGCCCCCGACCTCGCGCACCGCCGACGGCGTGGCGATGCAGGCGTATTTGGCGGTGACGTCGGCGATCCAGGCGGCGATTTCGGCGGTGCCGGTGTGGGTGTGGTTTTCGTCGGCGACGGTGGCGTCGAGGGCGAAGAACAGCGACGCCTGGGCCGCCTTCGCGGCATTGGCGGCGTCGAAATAGCCCGCGACCGGGGCGGGGAGGGGAAGCGGCATCGGGTCTCTCCTGTACGGATGCGATGCCCCAGTGTCGCGCGCCGCGGTGTCAGGACCTGTCAGCAGCGTCGATCTCGGCGGCGATCCGCGCCTGCCATGCGCGCAGCAACGCGACGCGGCGCTTCGGCATCGGCTCGGCAAGGACCGCGACGCTGCGGATGCGGTCGATGCGGAAGTGGCGGAAGTCGCCGCGGCTTTCGCACCACGCGTTGAGGATGCGCGCGGCGTGGAGGAAGTCGATGGCGAAGGGCCAGACGACGCGCTCGGTCGCCGCGCCCGCGGCGTCGGTGTAGGCGATGCGGATCTTGCGCTCGGCGCGGATCGCACGGCGCAGCGCGTCGAGG
>LUYR01000499.1 GCA_001603335.1 Rhodospirillales bacterium Alpha_05
ATCGCCGCCGGGGTGAGGGTTTCGCCGGTGCGGCGCGCGTGGTCGGCGGTGAAGCCGGGGCCGCTCAGGAAGGTCTCGACGCAGCCCTTGTGGCCGCAGTAGCAGGGCGGACCGTCGCGTTCGGCGTCGGTGGGCCAGGGCAGGGGGTTGTGCCCCCATTCGCCCGCGATCGCGTTCGGCCCGCCGAGGAGCCTGCCGCCGACGACGATGCCGGAGCCGACGCCGGTGCCGAGGATGATCCCCCATACCGAGGCTGCACCTGCGGCGCCGCCGTCGCTCGCTTCGGAGAGGGCGAAGCAGTCGGCGTCGTTGGCGAGCGCCACCGGGCGGCCGAGCGCCTCGCCGAGGTCGCGGCCGAACGGGTGGCCGATCAGCCAGGTGGAATTGGCGTTCTTGACCAGGCCGGTGGCGGGCGAGATCGCCCCGGGCATGCCGATGCCGACGCTGAAATCGCTGCCGAACCGCGAGGCGGCGAAGGCCGCGAGATCGGCGATCAGGCGCACCGTGGCGGCGTAGTCGCCGACCGGCGACGGCACCCGCCAGCGGTCGAGCAGGGTGCCGTGGGCACGCAGTGCGATCGCCTCGGTCTTGGTGCCGCCGAGGTCGATGCCGAGCGCGAAACTATGCGTTTCGGCCAGGTTGTCAAAGGGTTCCGGGGCGCGCAAACTGTTCCTCCTCGATCTCGCTCGACGAAAGCCCGTTCTTCATGTCCGCGTCCTCTACCCTGGAATTCCCGATCCCGGTGCTGCGCCCCGGCGAGCTGCATCCGATCGCCCCCGGCGTCTACTGGTTGCGCATGCGCCTGCCGTACCGCCTCAATCACGTCAATCTCTGGATCCTCGAAGACGGCGACGCGCTCACCGTCGTCGATACCGGCATGAATATGCCGGAAAGTCGCGAGACTTGGGAAGCGGTGCTGGGCGGGCGGTTCGCCGGACGCCCGGTGACGCGGGTGATCTGCACCCATTACCACTCCGACCACATCGGCCTCGCCGCCTGGCTCTGCGCCCGTTTCGGCGCGCCGCTGGCGATGAGCCGGAGCGAATGGGCGACGGCGCGCTTCCTCAGCATCGACAATACCCCGGAGCTGATGGCGGCGCAGCGCGCCTTCTACCAGGGGCTCGGCTATTCCGAGGCGTGGCTCGAGGGACTCGACGCGGTGGGTAACGCCTACGCCACCAAGGTGGTGGCGGTGCCGCCGGTGTTCCACCGCCTCAAGGACGACGACGTGCTCACCATCGGCGGGCGCGACTGGCGCGTCATCCTTGCCGCCGGGCACTCGCCGGGGATGGCGTGCCTCTCCGCCGACGCCGACCGCCTGTTGATCGCGGGCGACCACATCCTGCCGTCGATCACGCCGAACGTCAGCATCTACACCTCCGAGCCCGACGCCGACCCGTTGAGCGAGTACCTCGCGAGCTTCCGGCCGTTCCGCGCGTTGTCGGAGAATACCTTGGTGCTCGCCTCGCACGGGCGGCCGTTCCGCGGCCTGCATGCCCGCATCGACGAGATCGAGGCGCACCATGCCGAGCGACTCAACCGCCTGCTCGACGCGTGCGCCACGCCGCAAACCGTGGTCGACATGCTTGCGGTGCTGTTCGCCGCCGGGCTCACCGACCACGAGCGGGTGATCGCCTCGGGCGAGGCGCTGGCACACGTGCGCTACCTGTTGGGCAAGGGCCTGATGCGCGAAAACCGCAGCGACGACGGCGTGCTGCGGTTTGAAACGATCTGACGATGGCGCGGGAGGGCTATTCGGCGACGTCGCGCACAGGTGCGTCGTCGGCGCAATAGAGGCCGTAAAGGGTGTTGATCACCGCCGTCGCCTCGTCGCCATTGAGGGAGTAGAAGATCGTCTGGGCGGAGCGGCGCGTCCGCACCAGTTCGTCGCGGCGTAGCCGCGCGAGGTGCTGCGACAGCGCGGACTGGCTGAGGCCGATCAGGCGCTCCAGTTCCCCGACGGAACGCTCGCCGTTCTGCAACTGGCAGAGGATCAGGAGCCGGTGTTCATTGCTCATAGCCTTCAGCAGCGCGCTCGCGCGTCTGGCCTTGTCTTGAAGATTCTCGATATTCATCCGTTTTTCCATTCGCCGGGGTCCATAGCTCCCCGTTCGCCCCAGTCATAATGTAACTTCGCCCAAATGCAAATGTTTGTCATTGCGATTGGTTCCTAGACTTACAGCATTTTTGAACCGGACCGGGGTGAGGATTGAAGCATCGGCGGTTGTCGAATGTGTGGTGGCGGCGTAAAGTATCCGGCTTCGGAGTTCGGGCGGCGCGCGCCGCCCGTGCCGTTTCGGGACAACAGAAATCGGGATTGGACGCATGCAACCCGCGGAAGCCGGTACCCCCGCCGAGATCGCCCAGATGAGCTTCGAGCAGGCGCTTGCCGGGCTCGAGGCGATCGTGCGCCGCCTCGAATCGGGCGATGTGGAACTGGACGCGGCGGTCGGCGCATTCGAACGCGGCGTGCTCCTCAAGCGCCACTGCGAGCAGAAGCTGGCCGAGGCGCGTGAACGGGTCGAGCAGATCACCCGCACCCCTGAGGGCATCGGCACCGCGCCCTTGCCGGAAATCGACTGAAAGGACGAGGCATTGCCCACTTCCGTGACCGGCGCCTCGTTCCAGGAGGCCCTGGCGGACGCGGCGATCCGCGTCGGCGCCGAACTCGACGCCCTGATCCCGCTCGCCGGAACCCCCGAGGATCGGGTGGTGGAGGCGATGCGCTACGCCTGCCTCAACGGCGGCAAGCGGATGCGGCCGTTCTTCGTGATCGAGACGGCGCGCCTGTTCGGGGTGGATTCCCGCTCGGCGGTGCGCGCCGCGGCGGCGGTCGAGATGCTGCACTGCTACTCGCTGATCCACGACGACTTGCCCGCGATGGACGACGACGACCTGCGCCGTGGCCAGCCGACGGTACACAAGCGTTTCGACGAGGCCACCGCGATCCTCGCCGGCGACGCCCTCCTCACCGCCGCGTTCGGCGTC
>LUYR01000500.1 GCA_001603335.1 Rhodospirillales bacterium Alpha_05
GCGGTGATGCCGCCGGCGGCGGCGATCACCGGCTGGGGGCCGTCGGCGTGGGCGAGGTATTCGGTGAGTTCGGCGACGCGGGCGGGCGGGAATTTTTCGAGCTGGAGGACGTTGGCTCCGGCGCTGCGGGCGGCGAGGGCTTCGGCGAGGGTTTTGACTTCGACGACGATGCTGCGTTCCGGGTTGCGGGTACGGAGGTCGCGCACTTGGGTGGCGAGGGCGTCGGGGCCGCCGAAGGCGCGGTGTTCGGGGAAGAGGAGGATGGTGTCGGAGAGGCCGCAGCGGTGCATGGTTGCGCCCGCGACGCAGATCGCCTTGGTCGAGAGGGCGCGGGTGCCGGGCACCGCCTTTCGGGTGCAGGCGACGACGACGGCGGGGTCGACGGCGCGCGCCGCGTCGATGATCGCGCGCACTGCGGTGGCGACGCCCGAGGACCATTCGATCAAAGTTTGGGCGACCTTCCACCCGGCGAGCAAGGCTTCGGCGGGGCCGGTGGCGAAGAGGAGTTGGGTTCCGGCGGGAGCGGCGCGGCCGCTGGCGCAGCGGACTTGCGCCGTGCAGCCGAGGCTTTCGAGCAGGCGTTTGGCTTCCTCGGTGCAGCAGGCGACCATGGCGTCGCGGGCGCTGAAGTCGATGGTTCCGGGGTGGGCGCCGAGCCCGAGGGAGCGGGTGGTGAGGTCCCCGTAGGGGATGTCTTCGGCGAGGAGCGCGGCGATGACGTGATCGGGGACCGGGTGCATGGGGGTGTCCTTCGGTGCGTTATCCCTGTCGGCTATACGACGAAGCCGACGGTCGGGAACGACCGAAGCAATTCGCGGGCCAGCGCCCGCGCGTCCCCTGGGATTGGTTAGTTGCCGTCGGTTTCGGTGAGGCCCATGCGCGAGGCGGCGATCACCGCCGAGGTGCGGTTGGGCACGCCGAGGGCTTTCAGGATCGCGGTGACGTGGAGCTTCACCGTGCCTTCCGAGAGTTCGAGGGCGTGGGCAATGTCGCGGTTGGAGAGGCCGCGGGCGACGAGGCGGAGCACGTCCATCTGGCGCGGCGTGAGCGCGGCGGCGGCATTGGCGTGGTCGAGGCCGTCGTTTTCGCCGTGCACCGGGTCTTCGTCGAGCACCAGGGTCGGGATGTAGTGGCCGCCGGAGAGCACCAGGTTCATCGCGTGGACCATCACCGTGGAGGACGAGGTCTTGGGGATGAAGCCGCGCGCGCCGGTGCGCATCGCGGTGGTGATCAGCGAGCGGTCGACCAGGGCGGAGAGGATCACCACCGGCACTTCGGGGCGGTCGATGCGGAGCTGGCGCAACGCTTCCTCCCACGGCATGCCGGGCATGCGGATGTCGAGGAGCACGAGGTCGAGGTCGGGCGTTGCGTTGGCGAGGTCGAGCGCTTCGCGGTGATCCCCGGCGGTCAGGCAGCGTGTGCCCGGCGCGAGGTGTTGCAAAACCATCTTGAGCCCGTCACGAAACAGCTCGTGATCGTCAGCGATGAGAACCGTGTACGCCAAAGTGCGGTCAATCCCGTCAAAGCGCCGGAGACAAACCGGCAGAACGCGGCCGCAGGTGCGGCCGGCGCGCTCCGCAGATTAGCGGACAAGCGGAAGATGGCAAAGGAGAAATCACGGTGATTTGGCGGTTTCGCACGGCAGGTCGAAATAGACCGTCGCGCCCGACCCCGGCGGTGAGGTGGCGCCGACCCTGCCGCCGTGCATTTCCACCAGCGCGCGGACGATGCTCAGGCCGAGGCCGGAGCCGGTGGCGTCGGCGTGGCGGATGCGGTGGACGCGATTCGCGACCTGCTGGAAGCGGTCGAACATCACCGGCAGGAAGTCGGCGGGGATTCCCGGCCCCTGGTCGGTGAAGGCGATGCGGATCGCGCCCTCGGCGTGGCTGGCGCGGATCGTCACGGTGCCGTCCGGCGGCGAGAAGTGGACGGCGTTGGCGAAGATGTTGGTGGCGATCTGGGCGAGGCGGTCGGGGTCGCCGAGGGTCCAGAGCGGCTGCTCCGGAAGCTGCCAGTCGACGGTGAGGGCCTTCGCCTCGGTCAGCGGCCGCTGGTTGTCCACCGCCTGCCGCAGCACCGCGCCGAGGTCGATCGGCACCGGGGCGAAGGCGATCATCCCGGCATTGATGCGTTCGAGGTCGAGGAGGTCGGTGATCAGGCGCATCAGCCGTCGGCCGTTGCGCTCGGCGATGCCGAGCATGTCGCGGGCCCAGCCGCAACGCGCCCAAGATGCTGGTGAGCGGCGTGCGAAGGTCGTGGCCGACGGTGGCGATCAGCTCCGACTGCACGCGGGAGACGCGCTTGCGCTCCGAGATGTCCTGGAGGATGGCGATGAACAGCGGGTCGTCCTCGACCGCGATCCGGGAGATCGACACCTCGGCGGGAAAGCTGCGGCCGCCGACGCGGCGGGCGAGGATTTCGCGC
>LUYR01000501.1 GCA_001603335.1 Rhodospirillales bacterium Alpha_05
CCTGGATCGGCTCGGGCTTGCCTTGCGCGTTTGCGGCGCTGGCGGCGAGCCCCGCCGCGACGAGGGCGGTTCCGGCAAAAAGCAGTCGCTTCAGCAACGTCATTTTTCGTTCCTCCCGGTTCCGGGCCTTGCGGCCCTGGTTCGATCACATGCCCAGGTACGCCCGCCGCACGCGGTCGTCGGCCTTGAGGCATTCGCTCGTGCCCTCCAGCACCACCCGCCCGGTTTCGAGGACATAGCCCCGATCGGCGAATTGGAGGGCCTCCGCCACCCGCTGCTCGACGAGGAGCAGCGTCAGTCCGGTGTCGCGCCGGATCTCCATCAGCTTGTCGAAGACGAAGTCGGCGATCGCCGGGGCGAGCCCCATCGAGGGCTCGTCGAGCATCAAAAGCTTGGGCGACGAGGCGAGGCCGCGGCCGATCGCGACCATCTGCTGCTCGCCGCCCGAAAGTGTGCCCGCGAGTTGGTTGCGGCGCTGCTTCAGCACCGGCAGCCAGGTGAAGATGCGCTCGAGGTTGGCCTTCCAGTTGCGGCGGCCCTCGCGGGTGAAGGCGCCCATTTCGAGGTTCTCGATCACCGAGAGCGAGGTGAACACCTGCCGTCCCTCGGGGACGTGGGCGATGCCGAGGTGGGCGCGGCGCGCCGGGGGCACCTTGAGCAGGTCCTCGCCGTCGAAGCGGATCTCGCCCGCCATCGGCGCGACGATCCCCGAGATCGCCTTGAACAGCGTCGACTTGCCCGCGCCGTTCGGTCCGACGATGGAGATGAACTGGCCGTCGCCGACGTCGAGCGAGACGTCGTGCAACACCGCGACGTCGGAATACCCTGCGACGAAATTGCGGATCTCAAGCATTGGCCACCCATTTTTTGCCGAGGTAGGCCTCGATCACCCGGCTGTCGCGGGTGACGGTTTGCGGCGAGCCTTCCATGATGATCTCGCCGTGGTCGAGGACGAGGAAGCGGTCGACGAGTTGCACCATCGCCTGCATCGTGTGCTCGATGATCACGATGGTGATGCCGTTGTCGGCGAGGCCGCGGATCACCCCGACCACCTCGATCGCCTCGTCGCTGCCGAGCCCCGCGAGCATTTCGTCGAGCAGCAGGATTTCCGGCTTCCCGGCGAGGGCGCGGGCGAGTTCGAGCAGGCGCAGCTCCTTGGTGGTGAGGCCGCCCGCGAGGCGGTCGGAAATCGCCGCGAGGCCGACGCCCGCGACCGCCTCGGCGGCGATGCGTTCCGCCTCCGCCTCGGTGCGGGCGCGCACGTAGGCCCCGACCTTGACGTTGTCGTGCACGCTCATCCGCTTGAACGGCCGCATGATCTGGAAGGTGCGGCCGACCCCGGCCTTGCATAGCTGGCTCGGCTTCTTGCCCACCATGTCCTCGCCGCCGATGAACACCTGGCCGCTGTCGGGGCGCTGGAAGCCGTTGAGGAGGTTGAACAGGGTGGTCTTGCCCGCGCCGTTGGGGCCGATGATGCCGAGGATCATGCCGCGCTGGACCTTGAACGACACCGTGCCGACCGCCTTCAAGCCGCCGAAGTGCTTCGAGATATTGCGCACGTCGAGCACCACCTCGTCGCTGATCCGCCGCGCCGCGCCGTTCGCCACCGGCAAGGGGATCGCGCCGGACTCGGGTGCCACAGATACCGACGCCGCGTCGCCCTTCCGCGCGCGCAAAAGGTCGCGCGCCTTCCAATAGATGCCTTCCGGCGCGAGGATGATCAGCGCGATGATCGCGACGCCGTAGACCACGCCCTGGATGCCGGGGAGATAGCTGCCGAGCTCGGCATGGAGGATCTCGGCGATGGGAATCAGGAACGCGGCGCCGATGATCGGCCCCCAGACCGTGCCGACGCCGCCGAACATCGCGACGGTGAGCGCCTGGGCCGAGACCAGCATGCCGAACACGCTCTGCGGCGTGACCACCAGGATCACCACCGCGTAGAACGCCCCGACCATGCCCGCGATCGCGCCGCTGAGCGCAATCGCGTAGAGCTTCCATTTCAGGGTGTCGATCCCGGCGGCCTCGGCGGCGGCTTCGTTCTGCTTGATCGCGATCAAAGCCATGCCGAAGCGGCTGCGCTCGACGAGGCGGCTGATCGCCACCACGCCCGCGAGCATCACCAGCGCGATCACGGTGTAGACCCGGCCGTCGTCGAACTGCATGTAGAGCACCGGGTGGTCGAGCACGCGCGGCACCGTGACTTCCGGATACCCGAGCCACTGGAAGACGTAGAGCATGGCGAGCGGGTAGGCGAGCATGCTGAGCGCGAAGTAGTGGCCGCGCAGGCGGAAGGTCGGCAGGCCGATCAGTACCCCGGCGAGCGCGCCGATCGCGGCGGAGACCGCCAGCATGATCCACGGCGAGACGCCCCAGTACTTCTGCGCCAGTACCGTGGCGAACGCGCCGAGGCCGAAGAACGACGCATGGCCGAACGAGACCAGGCCGGTGTAGCCGCTCAGCATGTTCCACGAGAGGCCGAAGCACGCCCAGACCAGCACCAGGGTGAGGATCAGCTGGTAGTACGAGTTCGAGACGAACAGGGTCACCACCAGGTAGACCGCCGCGAATGCGATGAAGGGAACGAGCGAACGGAACATCAGGTGCGCTCCACGTTGCGGCCGAAGAACCCTTGCGGCCTCAGGGTGACGATCAGCAGGAAGAAGACGAAGATCGTCGCGTTCTGCAGCTGGGTCGGCAGAACCAGGGCGGAGAGCTGCTGCACCAGGCCGATGGTCATGCCGCCCCAGAACGCGCCCGGCACGCTGCCGATGCCGCCGAGCACCACGCCCGCGTACATGATGATCACGTAGTCGAGGCCGACGAACGGGTGGAACGGATAGTTGGCGGCGAGCAGTCCGCCCGCGAGCGCGGTGATCGCGGTGCCGAGGCCGAAGGCGACGCGGTGCGCGCGGTCGACGTCGATGCCCATGTAGATCGAGGCCTCGGGGTTGTCGGCGGCAGCGCGCAGCGACTTGCCGAGGTTGGTGCGGCGGATCACCAGCCAGAGCGACACGATCACCACCAGCGAGATGATCGCGGCGATGGTGCGCGCCTTGTTGACGAACAGCGCCATGCCGTCGCCGAACGGCCCGACGAACCACGCCGCGCTCGACAGCGGCGTGCGCACCGAGACCATTTCCGCGCCGAACAGGATCATCGCGCCGTTCTGCAGCACCAACGCGATGCCGAGGGTGAGGATCAGCTGGGCGTAGTGGCCCTCCGCCTCCATCCCGGTCGAGCGGGTGCCGGTAACGCGGCTGATCAGCAAGCGGTGCACCGCCCAGCCGAATACGTACATCACCGGGGTCGCGATGATCGCCGCGGCGAACGGCCCCGCCGCGCTGCCGAACATCTGCGCGCCGAAGGCGACGAAGGCGAAGTACGAAACGTACATGCCGAGCATCATGAAGTCGCCCTGGGCGAAGTTGATCACCCGCATCACCCCGAAGATCGAGGCGAGGCCGACGCACATCAGGCCGTAGATCGCGCCGATGAACAGGCCGGCGACGATCGCCTGGAGGATGCTTTCCAAGAGGATCTGGGATTCGCTCATGCGCGGCTGCCTTCCGGATGCGGGTTTGCGCCGCAGGCGCGGGCGATCCGCCCGGCGTCGGCGAGGTCGTCGAGGCGGGCGACGTCGGCTGCGATCGCCGCGGCAC
>LUYR01000502.1 GCA_001603335.1 Rhodospirillales bacterium Alpha_05
CCGGTCGGTCAGGCCGTCGATGTCATAGACACCCGACCCGCCGATGATCCCAAGAATCGGCTCGCTCATCTGTTCCCCCATCCCGAATTGTGGTCAACCGGGGGCCAAGATACCGCCGAACCCTTTGGCAAGACAAGCCGCGGGCGCTTGACCTCAGTGCACCTTGGCCCAGATCCGGCGCTTCAGCGCATACATCAGCGCGGTCGCGGCGAACAGGAACAGCACCGTCTTCACCCCCATGGCGTGACGTTCCTCGAGCTCGGGCTCGGAGGCCCACTGCAGGAAGGCGGTGACGTCGCGGGCGATCGCGTCGGCGTTGTTGGGCGCACCGTCGGGGAACTCGATCGCGCCGTCGGTGATCTGCGGCGGCATCGAGATCGCGTGACCGGGGAACACGGTGTTGTAGTACTTGCCGGGCGGCAGCTCGACGTCGGGCGGCTGCGGCGCAAAGCCGGTGATCAGCGAGAACACGTAGTCCGGGCCGCCTTCCCGCGCCTTGACGATCAGCGAGAGATCGGGCGGCAGCGCGCCGCCGTTGGCGGCCTTGGCCGCGTTCTCGTTGGGGAACGGCGAGGGGAAGCGATCCGACGGAATCGCCGGACGCTCGAACATGTCGCCATTGTCGTCGGGGCCGTCGGTGACGGTGTACGAGCCCGCGATCTGCTTCACCGCGTCTTCGGTATAGCCGAGCGCGCCGACGTTGCGGAAGGAGATCAGGTGCATCGCGTGGCAGGCCGAGCAGACCTCGCGATAGACCTGATAGCCGCGACGCAGCTGCGCCTCGTCGTAGGTGCCGAACACCCCCTGCCACGACCAGTCCTGCTTGCGCAGGTGGGTTTCCTCGTTGGCGAGCGCCGGGGTGGCCACCGCCAGGATCGCCAGCGCGAGCAGAACCTTGGCGCCGCCCGCGAGGCCGCCGCCGTGGCCGCCCGCCGGAGCGGGAGCGTCGCCGCCGAGCACCGGCTGGCCGATGCTCTCGGGCAGCGGCCGGGTCTTCTCGTACTTCGAGAGCAGCGGCAGGATCACCAGGAAGTGGAGGAAGTAATAGCCGGAAGCGAGACGCCCCATCAGGATCCAGGGTTCCTCGGCGGGCTTGGCGCCGGCGTAGCCGAGGACGAAGCAGTCGATCACGAACACCCAGAACGCCACCTTGAACCACGGGCGGAAGGTGCCCGAACGCACCTTGCAGCTATCCAGCCACGGCAGCGCGAACAAAATCAGGATCGCGGCGAACATCGCGATCACGCCCGCGAGCTTGTCGGGCACGGCGCGCAGGATCGCGTAGAACGGCAGGAAGTACCATTCCGGCACGATGTGCGGCGGCGTCACCATCGGGTTCGCCTGGATGTAGTTGTCCGGATGGCCGAGGGCGTTGGGATACCAGAACACGAAGACGCAGTAGACGATCAGGAACACGCCGATGCCGAACAGGTCCTTCACCGTGTAGTACGGATGGAACGGAATCACGTCCTGCGGGCCCTTGATGTCGATGCCCAAAGGGTTGTTGGACTTCACCGAGTGCAGCGCCCAGACGTGCAGCACGACCACGCCGAAGATCACGAACGGCAGCAGGAAGTGCAGCACGAAGAAGCGGTTCAGCGTCGGGTTGTCGACCGAGAAGCCGCCCCACAGAAGCGTCACGATGGTATCGCCGACCACCGGCACCGCCGAGAACAGGTTGGTGATCACCGTCGCGCCCCACAGGCTCATCTGGCCCCAGGGCAGCACGTAGCCCATGAACGCGGTCGCCATCATCAGGAGCAGAATGACCAGGCCGATCCACCACAGCAACTCGCGCGGCGGCTTGTAGGAGCCGTAGTAGAGCCCGCGGAACACGTGGATGTAGACCACGACGAAGAACATCGACGCGCCGTTCATGTGGAGATAGCGGATCAGCCAACCGTAATTGACGTCGCGCATGATCCGCTCGACCGAGTTGAACGCCATGTCCACGTGCGGCGTGAACTGCATCGCCAGAACCAGGCCGGTGACGATCATCACCACCAGCATGAAGCCCGCGAGCGAGCCGAAATTCCACCAGTAGTTCAGGTTGCGCGGCGTCGGATAGTCGACCGCGCTGTGCTTCATCAGGGTAATGATCGGCAGCCGCTGGTCGATCCAGTCGATCGCTCTGTTCAAACGTCCGGGAGCAGTCATGGCGCAATCATCTCCAACCCGAGAAGCATATTATGAAGAAACCCGATCACCCGATGCGGACCTGGGTGTCGCTGAGGAAGGTGTACTGGGGCACCGCGAGGTTCTTCGGCGCCGGTCCCTTGCGAACCCGCCCCGAGGTGTCGTAGTGCGAGCCGTGGCACGGGCAGAACCAGCCGCCGAAATCGCCGTGCGGATCGCCCGCCTTCTGCCCCAACGGCACGCACCCGAGGTGCGTGCAGACGCCGACCATGATCAGCCAGTCCGGCTTTTGCACGCGCGCGGTGTCGGGCTGCGGGTCGCGCAGATCGTCGACCACGACCGCCTGTGCGGCCTTGATCTCCTCTTCCGTCCGATGACGAATGAAAACCGGCTTGCCGCGCCACTTCACCGTGATCGCCTGGCCCACCGCGATCGGCGCGAGGTCCACCTCGATCGACGACATCGCGCGGGTGTCGGCGGCAGGATTGAGGCTGTCGACGAACGGCCACACCGCGACCACCGCCCCGGCACCGCCCACCGCCGCCGCGGCGGCGAACAGAAAATCACGGCGCGACTTGGGTGCGTCGTTCATCGCGTGGTCGGCCATAATCCCCCCTTGATCGAAACACTGCTCTTAAGGCACTTGTGACAGCTAGGCACTCGCCCCAACCATTCCTAGGCGAGGAATTAAAAAATACCCTGATTCTGGGGATTCCTCAAAAGGTTCTGCAAAATGCGTCTCGCCTTGTTCCAACCCGACATACCCCAGAACGTCGCGGCGGTCACCCGCCTCGCCGCCTGCTTCGGCGTGCCCCTCGATCTCATCGCGCCCTACGGCTTCATCTGGGACGAACGCAAGCTCAAACGCGTCGGCATGGACTACCTCGACGCCGCCGAAATCAGCCACCATTCCGGCTGGACCGCGTTCCTCGCCGCCAAGGGCGGCGCCCGCATCGTCCTGCTCACCACCAAAGGCGCAACCCCGCTCCCCGCCTTCACCTTCCGCCCCGACGACATCCTCCTCCTGGGCCGCGAAAGCGCAGGCGTCCCCGACGACGTCCACGACGCCGCCGACGCCCGCCTGATCGTCCCGATCCGCAAATCCACCCGCTCCCTCAACGTCGCCCAAACCGCCGCGATCGCAATCGCGGAAGGGCTGCGGCAGATCGGCGGGTTTCCGGAAGTGTAAGAGCCGGGCTCTGCCCGGGCCCGCCGGGGTCGCGGACCCCGGCCCCCCTAAGTTTTTGCGCGTGGCGCCATACAGCCGTCACGCGGCGTGACGGTTGATTGCGCTGACGCGCGAAAAAACAAATGGGATCAAAGGGCCCAAGGCCCTTTCGGGGTCCAGGGGCAGCGCCCCTGGCCTTACGACGGCGCGAAGTAGAGATTGGGGGCGGTGCTTTTGTCGAACCAGTCGCGCCAGGGCTGCCAGGATTCGAGGGCGTCGGAGATCAGGGCTTGGCCATCGGCGTCGGGGAGGACGCCGGTTCCCTTGGCGAGGGATTTGGCATAGGCGGGATTGGCGTCGAGGAGGGTGCAGAGGTCGAGGTAGGGGACGCCGCAGCGCGCCGCGATGGCGGCGAAGCCTTGCGAGAGTCCGCGCACCCGCACCGGGTCGTAGCCGATGGTCTGGTTGGCGCGGGCGGGGTGGGGAATCGCGGTGATGAGCACCGGCGGCGGGCCGATCCAGAACACCGCACGCCAGGACGCGGCGTCGGCGATCATCGACTCGGCGGCATAGAGGCTGTCGGGGAGCGAGACGCGGACTCCGTCGGAGGTACTGGCCTGGTCGTTGACGCCGATGCAGAACACCAGGGTGGAGGACGGCAGCCCGGCGAGACGCGCCTCGGATTCGCTGCGCCAGCGCGCCGCGACATCGAGGGTGGTATCGCCTTCGACGCCGAGGATGTAGGGGACGAGGGCATGGCCGTGGGCGCGTTCGGCGCGGGTGAGGCGTTGCGGCCAACCGAACCCTTCGGGGTCGCGCAGGCCGAGCATCAGTTCGTCGCCGAAGAATCCCACCGAACGTTTGGTCATGGTTCCGTCCCAATCTGGCAATCAGCGACCCTGCGGGATTGCCGCGCGCATCGCAGTGACCGGGATCACGTTTCGCGTGTATCGAGCGCGCGCGCAAGGCGGACGAGCAGGTCGTCGCGTCCGGGGCGGAAATCCTCCGCCCGCCATTCGGCGCGCAGGTTGCGCAGGATCTCGCCGACGCGCGGACCCGGCGCGACTCCCAGGGCGAGGACGTCGCTTCCGGCAAGCGGAAATATCGGCAGCGGATCGGTTTCCGGCAGGTGCAGCAGGGCTTCCCAGGCATGGGTGCCGCGCGAGCCGGGCAGCGGGCCGCCGGTGCCGTTGAGGTCGCGATAGGCG
>LUYR01000503.1 GCA_001603335.1 Rhodospirillales bacterium Alpha_05
GCAGGTCGCGGGCGCGCTCGGCCGCCTCGCTCAGGTGGTGGCGGTCGGCGGTGAGCTGGGCGAGGGTGACCGGCGCGGTGTGGATCAGGTGCAGCCCGACGGCGCGGTCGCCGACGACGTCGGCGCCGTGGAAGAGGAGGAAGCGGCGCCCGCCCATTAGCGGCGCGAGGACCGCCTGACGCTCCGGCGCGTCGGAGAGGACGCCGCTGCGCAGCGTGTACGGCCCTTCCGGCATGCCGCGGTGGGCGGCGAAGAACGGTACCAGCAGGTCGCGCCAGCGACCGCGTGGTCCGGCGAGGGATGGGGATTGCAGCAGCGGCACTTGGTTGCCCTCGGCGTCGCAGAGCACGGTTTCGCGGCCGAGGGCGTGGAGGCTGTGCTCGACGACTTCCTGGCGGTCGCGCATGCGTTGGATGCCGCGCAGCAGGTTCGCGGCCATGTCGAACGCGAGCCAGACCGATTCCGGCCCCGAGGTGATCAGCAGGCCCTTCAAGCCCGCGTCCTCGGCGAGGCGCACGGTCACGGTGTCGCCGATGATCATCCGGCCGCCGTCCCGGGCGAGGCGGATCGCCGCCGCGACCTCGTCGGGGCCGTGCACCACGGTGTAGGGGATTTCGACGTTGAGGTATTCGGAGAACGTGGCGACGCCGGCGCAGACGTTGGGGAAGCCGATCAGGCTGACGCGGCCGGAATAGTCCTTGATGAACGAGGTGAGGCGGAACAGGTCGTAACCCGACACCGGGATTTCCACCACCGGCAGGGTACCGCTCGCCTCCAGCAGTTCGGCGGTGCCGCCGCGGCTGATGATCAGGTCGAAGCCCTTGCCGCGCGCCCACTCCAGCAGCGGCACGGCCTCGTCGAGGTCGGCGGTGCGCACCGTCACCTCGAGGTCGCGGCGGCGGCGCGCCATCCGTCCGGCGAGGGTTGCGAGGCCCTTGTACGGTGCAATCAGAAGCACTTTTCCCAGCATCGGCTCGCCTCCTTCCGGATGTTCCAATTCGAGACATTGGGCGAAACCACGGCGCGGCGCAATCGCCGCAATGCAACTCCGGGCGAAGCGGTGCGTTTGGCTCGCAGCCAACGACCCGAACGGGGTGGATATCTTGGATCCCTACATTCTTGCGCTGCTCGGCCTCGGTGGACTGGTGCTTCTGACCGCATGGCTGCCGATGGCGCTCGAGACCGTGCCGCTGTCGCTACCGATCGTGTGCATCGGCATCGGCGCCGGAGCGGCTGCGTTGCCGGGTTTCGAGACCTTTGCGCCGCGGCCGGAGAACCACATCGACCTGGTGATGCGGCTGACCGAATTCCTGGTGGTGATCTCGCTGATGGGGGCGGGGCTGAAGCTCGACCGCCCCCTCGGCTTCCGCTCCTGGCGGTTGACCTGGCGGCTGCTCGGGGTGGCGATGCCGCTGACGATCCTTTGCCTCGCGCTCGCCGCGCACTGGATGCTCGGGGTCAGCGCGGCGGCTGCGTTGTTGCTTGCCGCCGCGCTTGCGCCCACCGATCCGGTGCTGGCAAGCGACATCCAGGTCGGACCGCCCGATTCCGGCGAGGAAGATGAAATCCGCTTTGCCCTGACCTCCGAGGCCGGGCTCAACGACGGTCTGGCGTTCCCGTTCGTCTTCGCCGCGATCGCGATGTCGGCGGTCGGGCCGGACGACATGCCGTGGTTCGGGACCTGGGTGGCGGTGGACTTGATCTGGCGGATCGCCGCGGGCGTTGCGGTCGGCTACGGCGCGGGCCGGGCGCTGGCGTGGTTGCTGTTCCGCATGCCGCACCGCGCCAAGCTTTCCCAGTCCGGCGACGGCTTCGTCGCGCTCGGCATCACCTGCGTCGCTTATGCCCTTGCCGAGCTGGCGCACGGCTACGGCTTCATCGCGGTGTTCGTCGCGGCGCTGGCGTTGCGCGCGGCGGAGCGTCACCACGCCTATCAGCGCAAGCTCCACGATTTCGCCGAGGAACTCGAGCGGGTGATGATGATGCTCCTGCTCGTCGGCTTCGGTGCGGCGATCACCGGCGGCAGCCTGTTCGGCGGCCTGACCTGGGCGGGGGTGGGGTTCTCGGTGCTGGTGCTGTTCGTCGTCCGCCCGCTGATCGCGTGGTTGGGGCTGGCGGGGACCGGGCTGCCTGCGGCGGAGCGCGGGATCATCAGCTTTTATGGGATTCGCGGCATCGGCTCGATGTACTACCTCACCTACGCCCTCCAGGCCGGCACCTTCGCCGAGCCCGCGACCCTGTGGAGCACGCTGGCCTTTACCGTCCTGCTTTCGATCGTGTTGCACGGCACCACGGTGACGCCGGTGATGCGGTGGCTCGATCAAAAATCCGGTACCGGAGGTTGATTTTCCCCGCGGGAATCTCCAAATCTTGACTCAAGAGAACGCCCCATTCTCGGTTCCACCGTCTGCTTTTCCATGCAGGGTCGGCACGGGCCGATGAAGATATCCGCAATCCCGAGAAATCCGGAGAGTTGGAGGGACGTTTCTCAGAGAGGGCCCGTCGGAAGAATGCAAGTTCAACCGGCGGGCCTCTTTTGTATGCGCCGCATGACCAGCGCGGTGCTTGACGCAATAAATGATATACGTCATGTATCGTTGGACCGGGTGGTCTGCCCGGTGTTTCAGCGGGAGCGGTGTATGGGGCAGCGCGTGCATTATGGCTGGGTCGTCGCCGCGATCGCATTCGTGGTGTTGATGGTCGGAGCGGGGGTGCGGGCGACGCCCGGCGTGCTGATCGTGCCGCTGGAGCGGGAGTTCGGTTGGTCCACGGCGACGATCAGCCTGTCGATCGCCGTCACGATCTTTCTGTACGGCCTCTGCGGGCCGTTCGCCGCCGCGATCTTCGAGCGGTTCGGCCTGCGCCGCAGCGTGTGCGGTGCGCTGCTGCTCCTCAGCGTCGGCGTCACCGCGACGACGCGGATGCAGGAACCCTGGCAGATGACCGGGCTGTGGGGCGTGCTCGTCGGCACCGGCACCGGGATGATCGCGATGGTGTTCGGCGCGACCGTCGCCAACCGCTGGTTCGTCAAAAGCCGGGGGCTGGTGCTCGGCATGCTCACCGCGTCGAGCGCGACCGGGCAACTGGTGTTCCTGCCCGCGCTCGCGGCGATCAGCACCGCTTACGGCTGGCGCACCGTCGCCTATGCCGTCGCCGCGGTCGCGCTGTTGCTGATTCCCTTTGCGGCGCTGCTGCTGCGCAACTATCCC
>LUYR01000504.1 GCA_001603335.1 Rhodospirillales bacterium Alpha_05
CGCCAAGCCGAAGGTTCCGGTCGCCCACGTCAAGCCGCTGGCGCAGAAGTCGCGGGCCAACGGCGCGCGCAACCCCGGCGTCCGCCTCGACCTGGTGAGCGCGGGCGACAGCCGCGCCGACGCCGACTTCGAGCGTTACTAGGAGGGGGCCGCGATGCCGAGTGCCGCGATGCCGCTTGCGGGCGAGAAGTTCGTCACCCTCGGCGTGGGGCGGGAGACCTTCGCCGTCGACGTCGAGGCGGTGCGCGAGATTCTCGATCCCCGGCCGATGGCGGCGCTGCCCCACGCGCCGCCGTTCCTCAGCGGCATCATCGAGGTGCGCGGTCGCGCGGTGCCGGTGATCGACCTGCCGAAGAAGCTCGGTTTCAGCGGGTCGGCGCTCGACGCGCATAGCCGGATCGTCGTCGTCGAGGTCCGCATGCCCGAGCGCGACCTGATCGTCGGCCTGCTCACCGACCGGGTGTTCGAGGTTACCGCCCTCGACGACCAGACCGCCGAACTGCCGCCCGACATCGGCGTGCGCTGGCGCTCCGAGTACATCCGCGCGATCGGGCGGCGCAACGGCGGGTTCGTGATCGTCTTCGACCTCGTTCGCCTGTTCGGCAGCGAGGAAGTCGCCCTGCTCGCCGCCGGGGAGGACGCATGAACGCAATCCCGCCCGACGCCGACCGCTTCAGCCTGTCGCCGCGCGACTTCGACGCGCTGGCGCGCTTCATCGGCGAGCGCAGCGGCATCCGCGTGCCGCCGGCGAAGAAGGCGATGGTCGAGGGGCGGCTGCGCGGCCGGGTGCGCGCCCTCGGCTTCGCCGACATCCGCGCCTATTGCAAGTACCTGTTCCGCGAGGATGGCCTCGACCAGGAGGCCGACGAGATCATCGACGCGGTGACCACCAACAAGACCGACTTCTTCCGCGAGATCGAGCATTTCCACTTCCTCCGCCAGACCGTGCTGCCGCGCTTCGCCGCCGAGGGGCGGCTCGAAGCCGAGCCGCTGCGTCTGTGGAGCTGCGCCGCCTCGACCGGGGCGGAGGCGTATTCGCTGGCGATGACGGTGGCCGAGTTCGCCGCCCAGGGTCGCAGCTTCCGCTTTTCCGTGCTCGCTACCGACATCTGCCGCGAGGTGCTGGATACCGGCGCGATGGCGATCTATCCCGAGGAACTGATCGCGCCGGTGCCGGCGGCGCTCAAGCTGCGCTATCTGATGCGCTCGATCGACCGGAGCGCGGCGCTGGTGCGGGTGGTGCCGGAACTCCGCCGCACCGTCAGCTTCGCCCGTCTCAACCTCATCGACACCGCCTACCACCTGCCCTACGCGGTGCACATCGCGTTCTGCCGCAATGTGCTGATCTATTTCGAAAAAGACGTGCAGAACCGGGTCCTGTCGCGGATTTGCGAAAGCGTCGTGCCGGGCGGCTACCTGTTCGTCGGCCATTCCGAGACCATCGCCGGGTTCGCGCTGCCGTTGCGGCAGGTCGCGCCGACGGTGTTCCAGCGGATCGAGGGGTGAGCGGCATGGCGCGTGCGGTGCGGGTGCTGATCGTCGACGACTCCGCCTCGGTGCGCCAGGCGCTGGCGGATATTCTCGCCACCGACGACGGCATCGAGGTGATCGGCTCCGCCGCCGATCCGTTCATCGCGGCGAAGCGGATCCAGGAAGAAGCCCCCGACGTGATCACCCTCGACATCGAGATGCCGCGCATGGACGGCCTCACCTTCCTGCGCAAGCTGATGAGCCAGCATCCGATCCCGGTGGTGATGTGCTCGTCGCTGATCGAGCCGGGTTCGGAGAGCCTGATGCAGGCGTTCGAGGCGGGGGCGGTGGATGCGATCCTCAAGCCCCGCGTCGACACCC
>LUYR01000505.1 GCA_001603335.1 Rhodospirillales bacterium Alpha_05
GCCACGCGCAGCCTGCGCGACGGGCTCGAGGCCTACGACCGCCGCCACGGCTGGCGCGGCCCGCTGGGGCGCATCGAACTCGACCAGAGCTGGGGCATCCGCCTGCGCGACGCCCAGGTCGGCGTCGGCATGGACGAAGGCTGGCTGCGGGCGGTGGTGCTGAAGGTCGAGGCGCAGTCCGCGACGATCGGCTTCGTCGGCGGCAAGCGCGGCACGATCCCGCTCGAGCAACTGCGCTGGGCGCGGCCGCACCTGCCCAACCAGGACCTCGGGCCTTCGGTCAAGGCGGCCTCCGACGTGCTCAAGGCCGGCGACATCGTCGCGGTCGAGCCGGTGGAGGGCAAGGACACCTACGGCCTGCGCCAGATCCCCGAGATCAACGGCGCGATCGTCGCGATGGACCCGCACACCGGCCGCGTGCTCGCGATGGTCGGCGGCTTCTCCCACGACCGCTCCGAGTTCAATCGCGCCACCCAGGCGATGCGGCAGCCGGGCTCGGCGTTCAAGCCGTTCGTCTACCTCACCGCGCTCGAAAACGGCTACAAGCCCACCGATCTGATCCTCGACGCGCCGTTCGTGCTCGAAGTGCCGGGTCAGGCGAAGTGGAAGCCGCAGAACTACGAAAACGATTTCTACGGCCCGACCACGCTCCGCATCGGCGTCGAGAAGTCGCGCAACCTGATGACCGTGCGCCTCGCCGAGGCGGTGGGGATGAACAAGGTGGTGGCGACGGCGAAGCGCTTCGGCATCGCCGACCGGATGCTGCCGGTGCTCTCGATGTCGCTCGGCGCGGGCGAGACCACGGTGCTGCAATTGACCTCCGCCTACGCGATGCTGGTCAACGGTGGCAAACGCGTGATCCCGACCCTGATCGACCGCATCCAGGACCGCGACGGCAAGACCATCTATCGCCACGACGCGCGCCCCTGCGAGGGCTGCAACGGCGTGTTCTGGACCGGCGAGGCGGTGCCCGAGCTTTCCGACACCCGCCAGCAGATCGCCGACCCGATCAGCGCCTACCAGATCGTGCACATCCTCGAAGGTGTGGTCGACAGCGGCACCGGCCGCCAGATGAAGTCGATCGGCAAGCCGCTCGCGGGCAAGACCGGCACCTCCAACGACAGCGTCGACACCTGGTTCATGGGCTTCTCGCCCGACCTCGTGGTCGGCGTGTTCGTCGGCTTCGACGAACCGAAGAGCCTCGGCAAGCACGAAACCGGCGCGATCGCCGCCGGGCCGATCTTCAAGTCGTTCATGGAACAGGCGCTGAAAGACAAGCCCGGCACGCCGTTCCGCATTCCCCCCGGCACCCGCCTGATCCGGATCAACCACGACACCGGCCTGCGCGCCGAAGCCGGCGACCGTAACGTCATCTTCGAGGCCTTCCGCCCCGGCGAAGCCCCCGGCAGCTCGCGTACGGTTTCGGGCTCGGGTGCGCCGATGGTCGAGGCTCCGACCGACGCGGGGGTTCCCAAGGCGGGCGGACTCTATTAAAGTCCGCCCCTTTCGCCCGACCGCAACGCACGAAGGATGGTACGATGCGCGCTGAAATCGAACAGACGGCCCAAGAGATCCAGCAGGCGATGGCCCTGCTGAGGAGGCATCTTTGACTGGGATGAAGCCAACCGTCGCCTCGAAGAACTGAACGCGCTGTCCGAAGACCCGGCGCTCTGGAACGACGCCGCCAAGGCGCAGTCGCTGATGCGCGAGCGCACCAAGCTCGAGACCTCGATCTCGGGCTACAAGCGGCTCGAATCCGACCTTGCCGAAAGCCTGGAGCTGATCGAGATGGGCGACGCCGAGGGCGACGCCGAGATCGTCGCCGAGGCCGAGGCTGCGCTCGCGGGCCTCGCCGAAAAGGCGCAGCGCCTCAAGCTCGAAACCCTGCTCTCGGGCGAAGCCGACCAGAACGACTGCTACGTGGAAATCCACGCGGGCGCGGGCGGCACCGAGGCGCAGGACTGGGCGCAGATCCTCACCCGGATGTACGTGCGCTGGGCCGACCGGCGCGGCTTCAAGGTCGAATATCTCGAAGAAAGCGAAGGCGAAGAGGCGGGGATCAAGTCCGTCACCCTGCGCTTCTCGGGTGCGGGCGCGTATGGCTGGATGAAGACCGAGAGCGGCGTGCACCGCCTCGTCCGCATCTCGCCCTATGATTCCGCGGCGCGCCGCCACACCAGCTTCTCCTCGGTGTGGGTGTATCCGGTGATCGACGACACCATCGACATCGTGATCGAGGAAAAGGACTGCCGCATCGACACCTACCGCGCCTCGGGCGCGGGCGGGCAGCACATCAACAAGACCGATTCCGCGGTCCGCATCACCCACAACCCGACCGGGATCGTGGTGCAGTGCCAGATGGAACGCTCGCAGCACCAGAACCGCGCCAAGGCGTGGGACATGCTGAAGGCGCGGCTCTACGAACGCGAACTCCAGATCCGCGAGGAGAAGGCGAACGCGCTCGAGGCGACCAAGACCGACATCGGCTGGGGCCACCAGATCCGCTCGTACGTGCTGCAGCCCTACCAGATGATCAAGGACCTGCGCACCAACGTCGAAACCTCGGACGTCCAGGGCGTGCTCGACGGCGATCTCGACCGCTTCATGGCGGCGTCGCTGGCGTCGCGCGTCGCGGGCGCGGCCGAAGCGATCGACTGACCTCTCTCCGTTCCACCGCCCCGCCGGCCCTCAGGGCTGCGCGGG
>LUYR01000506.1 GCA_001603335.1 Rhodospirillales bacterium Alpha_05
GTCTTGCCGCACCCGGACGGGCCGAACAACGCGGTGACGCCGCGCGCCGGGGCGGTGAAGCCGACGTCGAAGTCGAAGGCGCCGAGGCGTCCGGCGAAGCGCGCCCGGAGGCCGCTCATCGCAGCCGCCGCCGCAGGCGCTTCTCGATCAGGGTCATCGCGAGGATGACGCTGAAGGCGAAGACCAGCATCAACGCCGAGAGGCGATGCGCCTCCGCCCACTGCAAGGTCTCGACGTAATCGAGGATCGACATGGAAAGAACCTTGGTCTGGCCGGGAATGTTGCCGCCGATCATCAGCACCACGCCGAACTCGCCGATGGTGTGGGCGAAGCCGAGAATCGCCCCGGTGAGAATCCCCGGGCTGGCGAGCGGCAGGGCGACGCTCACGAACGCGTCGAGGGGGTGGGCGCGCAGCGTCGCCGCCACCTCCATCGGCCGGTCGCCGCTCGCCTCGAAGGCGTTGCGGATCGGGTTGACGACGAACGGCATGGAATAGACCACCGAGCCCACCACCAAGCCGGGGAAGGTGAACGCCAGCGGCGCGATGCCGAACGGCGCGAGGGCGGCGGTGAGCGGGCCGTCCGGGCTCATCGCGACGAGGAGATAGAAGCCCAGCACGGTGGGCGGCAGCACCATCGGCAACGCCACCACCGCCGCGATCACTTCCTTGAGGCGGTTGCGGCTCTTCGCCAGCCACCAGGCGAGCGGTATGCCCGCCACCAACAGCACCAGGGTGCTGACGGCGGCGAGCTGGACGGTGAGGAGGATGGTGCCGATCATGCCGCCGCTCCGCGTCAGTTGCGCACGCCGTAGCCGTACTTCGCCAGCACCGCCAGCGCCTCGGGCGACTTGAGGTAAGCGAGGAAGGCCGAAGCCGCCGGGTTGGCCGCGCCCTTTTTCAGCAGCACCGCGTCCTGGTAGATCGGCGCGTAGAGCGCCTGCGGCACCACCCAGCGCGACCCGGCGGGGTCGAGGTTGATCTGCGACAGGGCGACGAAGCCCAGCTCCGCCGCGCCGGTGGCGACGAACTGGTGCGCCTGCGAAATGTTGTTGCCCTCGACGATCTTGGGCTTGAGGGTTTCGTAGACGCCGAGCTTGGTCATCGTTTCCACCGCCGCCGCGCCGTAGGGCGCCGCCGCGGGGCTGGCGATGGAGATCTTGGCGAAGTCGCCGCGCGTCAGCACCGCGCCCTGGGCGTCGACGACGCCGGGCTTGGCGCTCCACAGCGCGAGCTTGCCCACCGCGTAGGTGAAGTGGGAGCCGGAGACGGCGTAGCCCTCGGCCTCGGCCTTTTCCGGCCGTTCGTCGTCGGCGGCGAAGAAGGCGTCGAACGGCGCGCCCTGGGCGATCTGGGTGTAGAGCTTGCCGGTCGAGCCGAAGCTGAACTCCACGGTGTCGCCGGTCTTCTTGGCGAAGGCCGCGCCGATCTCCTTGGCCGGGGCGGTGAAGTTGGCGGCGACCGCGATCAACGCGCTCCCGGCGAAGGCCGGGGTCGCGCCGAGGACGAGGCCGAGAGCGGCGGCGGCGAACCATTTGACGAACATCATCATCTCTCCTTCGGGTCGGGTTCTTTATTCGATTGCGAGGATCACGTGCGACGCTTTGATCAGGGCGCAGGCCTTGTCGCCGGGGTTGAGGCCGAGCTCGATGGCGCTTTCCTTGGTGACGATCGCGGCGACGGTCTTACCGTCGCCGATGTCGAGGGTGATCTCGCTGTTGACCGCGCCGTCCTCGCGCCGCAGCACGGTGCCGAACAGCTTGTTGCGCGCCGAGATCTTCCCCACGGCGTCGGCGGGCGCGAGCAGGACGAACGTGGACTTGATCAACGCCACCACCGCCACGCCGGGGGCGAGGCCCAACTCCTTGACGCTTTCGTTGGTGACGATCACCGCGAGCTTGACGCCGTCGGCGAGGTGCAGGCTGACCTCGGCGTTGACCGCGCCGGGGGTGACGACGTCGACGGTGCAGCGCAGCGCGTTGCGGGCACTGGTTTTCATTGCGAGACTCCGAAGCAGGCGAGACGCGGGCGGCATGCCCCGGGCGGCGAGCCGATCCTCGAGATCGG
>LUYR01000507.1 GCA_001603335.1 Rhodospirillales bacterium Alpha_05
GTCGTGCACCGCGAGGCGGGTGTGGACGCGCACGGTCTCGACGCTCGCGATCCCGTCGAGGCGGGCAAGCAAGGCGGCGAGGCGCGCCTGGGGCAGGGTGAGCGGGTCGCCGCCGGAAAGGATTACCTCGCGGATCTGCGGCCGCGCCGCGATATAGGCGAGGGCGGCGTCCAGCTGCGTGTCGCTCATGCCGCGCGCGCCGACGCGGTCGCGACGGAAGCAGAAGCGGCAGTGCGAGGCGCAGGCCATGGTCGGCAGCAGCAGCACCCGGTCGGGATAGCGGTGCACCAGGCCGGGCAGGGGGCTGTGCGCGGCGTCGCCGATCGGGTCGGCGAGGTCGTCGGGGGTCGCCTCGGCTTCGGCGTCGCTGCCGAGGAACTGCCGCGCCACCGCCGGAGAGGATTTCGCGAGCCCGCGCAGGTAGGGCGTCATAAGCTCGGTGAGCGGATGCGGCGGCACGGGCATGGGATAGTCCTTAACACGACGACGGGCCCGCGATACATAGTCCAACACCGCCCGCGACACAACGGAGGCCGCCCGTGACCCGAACCCAGCCCTGGTGGCACCCCGACCGCTTCGCCGCCAAGCTCCCCAACTTGAAGACCCGCGCCGCCATCGTCGTCGCGCTGCGCGCCCACTTCGCCGCGCGCGACTTCACCGAGGTGCACACGCCGATCCTTCAGGTCTGCCCGGGGATGGAGCCGCACTTGCGGGTGTTCGCCACCGAGCTCGAGGACGCCTTCGGCCAGTCGCGGGCCACCCGTTATCTCCACACCTCGCCCGAATTCGCGATGAAGAAGCTGCTGGTGGCGGGAATGCCGCGGATTTTCCAGTTCGCGCGGGTGTTCCGCAACGGCGAGACCTCCGCCACCCACCACCCCGAGTTCACCATGCTCGAATGGTATCGGGCGGGTGCGGACTACGCCGAACTGATGGACGATTGCGCCGGACTGCTGGCGAGCGCCGCCGCCGCGAGCGGGCGGGAGGCGGTGGAATTTCGCGGCATGGGTTGCAGCCTCGTCGCGACGCCGGAGCGCCTCACCGTGCCGCAGGCGTTCGAGAAATACGCCGGGATCGACCTGATGGCGGTGCTCGGCGACCAGGACGCCGCCGAGCCCGATCCGGGGCCGCTCGGCACGGAGGCGCGGCGCATCGGGATTTCGGTTTCGGCGTCCGACCGCTGGGAAGACATCTTCTTCAAGGTGATGCTCGACAAGGTCGAGCCGCGCCTCGGCGACGGCGTGCCGACGATCCTCTGCGACTATCCGGCGTGCCAGGCGGCGCTGTCGCGGCGCAAGCCGGGTGAGCCGCGCCTCGCCGAACGCTTCGAGCTCTACGTCGCCGGGGTGGAGCTGGCCAACGGCTTCTCCGAACTCACCGACGCCGCCGAGCAGGCGCGGCGCTTCGAAGCCGACGCGGCGCTGAAGCGGCGGCTCTACGGCACCGAAGTGCCGATCGACCGCGACTTCCTCGACGCCCTCGCCTTCGGCATGCCGGAAAGCGCCGGGATCGCTCTCGGGGTCGACCGGTTGGTGATGCTGTGCTGCGGCGCGGAGGAGATTACCGAGGTGATCTGGGCCCCGGTGGTCTGAGCACCCCATATAGTGCCTCTGGGCCGCCGGCGGCCCGTCGGAGGCATCATGGGTTCACCGGTCTTCATCAACCGCATCGCCACGGCGGTGCCGCCCTTCGACGTCCATCCGAAATTCGTCGACTATGCGCCCGGGCTGCTCCAGTCCGCGCGACCGCAAGCTGTTCGCGCGGATGGCCGAGCGCGCGGGCATCGACCATCGCTTCTCGGTGATTGAACCCGCCGTCGACGCCGACCTCGACCGCGACGGGCGGTTTCGCCGTGGCGCGTATCCCGGCACCGCGGCGCGCATGGCGCTCTACGAAGCCCACGCCGCCGACCTCGCGGCGGCGGCGGTGGCCGGG
>LUYR01000508.1 GCA_001603335.1 Rhodospirillales bacterium Alpha_05
GTGGCCGTTCCGAAGTCTCGCGCGACGTCCGCTCCGAGATCAAGATGCTGGCGCGCACCATCGCCGCCGTCGGCGAGGCGGGCAAGCAGGGCCGCGAGCCATGAGCGTGCGGCGAGCCCGTCGGGCGCCGGTCGACATCTGGCCGGGCTTCGTCGACGCGCTGTCGACGCTGCTGATCGTCATCCTCTTCCTGTTGCTGATCTTCGTCCTGGCGCAGTTCTTCCTCGGCCAGGCGCTCTCGGGGCGCGACGCCGCGCTCAGCCGCCTCGGCCATCAGGTCGACGAACTGGCCCAGTTGCTCTCGATCGAGCGCAAGTCCAACGCCGATCTTCGCGTCAACCTCTCGCAGCTTTCCGCCGAGCTCGCCAACGCCTCGGCGAAGGCGGAGCGGCTGCAAGGTGCGAGCGCCGAGGCCGACCGCCTCGCCAACGACGTCGCGGCGCTCCAGGCGCTGAAAGACGAACTCGAAAAGAAGATCAAGCAGCAGGACGCCGCTCTCGGCGAAACCAACTCGGCCCTCGCCGACGAACGCAAGCTCTCCGAGGAGGCGCGCGCCCAGGCGGCGCTGCTCAACCAGCAGCTCTCGGTGCTGCGCGAGGAAATCGCCCGCCTCAATGCCGCTCTCGACGCGTCGGAAAAACTTGCCGAAGAGCAGAAGGTCCAGATCTCCAACCTCGGCTCGCGCCTCAACCAGGCGCTCGCGAGCAAGGTCGCCGAGCTCGCGCGCTACCGCTCCGAGTTCTTCGGCCGCCTGCGCGAAATCCTCGGCACCCGCGCCGACATCCGCATCCAGGGCGACCGCTTCGTCTTCCAGTCCGAGGTGCTGTTCCCGCAAGGGTCCGCCGACCTCGAGGAGACCGGCAAGAAGCAGCTCGACACCTTGGCGAAGACCCTGATCGACATCTCGAAGGAGATTCCGCCGGGCATCGACTGGGTACTGCGCGTCGACGGCCACACCGACAAGGTGCCGATCGCGACCCAGCAGTTCCGCTCGAACTGGGAGCTCTCGTCGGCCCGCGCGATCTCGGTGGTGCGCTATCTGATCGCCGCCGGGCTGCCGCCCAACCGCCTCGTCGCGGCGGGCTTCGGCGAATACCAGCCCATCGCGCCGGGCAATTCGCCCGAGGCGTTGAGCCGCAATCGCCGCATCGAATTCAAGCTGACCGAACGTTAGCTCTGGACACGCGGAACGGTTTCTGATACCGACTACGCCCTCATTCGGGAGCAAGATGACGATGAAAAAAGACATTCACCCGGCCTATCAGGAACTGAAGGTCATCATGACGGACGGGACCGAGTTCGTGACTCGCTCGACCAAGGGCGGTGCCGACGCGGTGATGCGTTTGGACATCGATCCCAAGTCCCATCCGGCGTGGACCGGCGTGCACCGCCTCAACGACCAGGGCGGCCAGCTGGCGAAGTTCAACAAGCGTTTCGCGGGTTTCGGCCGTAAGGGCTGATCTCTCCGCCGGAGACGAAAAACGATGCCGCCTTTCCGGGCGGCATCGTTTTTTTTCGTCCTCGACGCAGAGGCCGAAAGGAACCATTTATTAACCCGTTGGCGGTCTAATCGAGACGCGGAGCGAATTGCGCCCGGCGCACAACGGATCGGTGGACATGGCGCTCGCCAAGCTAGTCGCCTACGAGCTTTATACCCTCGACTACTCGGGGTGGACCCTGCACACCCGCTTCACCGGCGCGGAGATGGACGACGCCATCGACGAAGCCAAGCGCATCGAGGCGACGATGCAGCGCGCCACCAAAGTGGTGCGCGAAACCTACTACACCGAAACCAACACCACCGACGAAGCGGTGGTGCGCATCAGCCCCAACATCGCCGAATACAAGCGCAAGATGGTGGAGGGCCGCCAACGCAAGGCCGCCGCCAAGGGCGTCGCAACCCGCGATCTCGATTTCCTCCAGGGCGACCGCGCCGAGGAAAAGGCGCTCGGCACGCCGCAGCTCGTCGGTCGGATCACGATGATGGTGCTGAGCGCGCTGATCATCGCCGCGGCGGTCACCGGCATCGTCTCGCTGGTGCTGCGCTCGCCGCTGGTGGTGCTGCATATCTCGCCTTCGGTCGCGCCGCAGATTCTCTTCGCCACGTTCGTCGCGGTGTTCCTGCTTTCCGCCCTGCCCCTGGTCAGCCGCTACCTGCCGTTGCTGTTGGCGAAGGGCGAGCCCGAGGCGGAGAAAAGCGATTCCTCGCGCGCATTCCTCAATATGCCCGGCCATACGCCGCCACCGCAGAAAGACACTCCGCCCGGCACCCAACCGGCCGCGCCCTCGGCGCTGTTTGCCGGCGATCCCGGCCTGATCGCGCAAGAGCCGCCCACACCGC
>LUYR01000509.1 GCA_001603335.1 Rhodospirillales bacterium Alpha_05
CCGGCCTCGTCGGCGATCGCCCGGAGACGCGCCGCGAGCGGGTCGCGCACGTCGATCGGCTTGCCATGCTCGTCGACTCCGGTGACGTAGCGCATCCATGCGGCGACGCCGAAGGCGATGCGGTCGACCGGCAAGCCCATCGCGAGGCGGGCACGCGCGGGCTGGAGCAGGCGCTGCGGCAGCTTTTGCGAGCCGTCCATGGCGATCTGCCAGGTGCGGTGCTTGAGCGCCGGGTTGGCGAAGCGGGCGATCAGTTGCGCCTTGTAGTCGGCGATGTCGAAGCCGGGCGGGATGCTCAAGGTCGGGGTCTGCTCCTCCATCAGCGCGCGAACGTGGCGGGCGAAGGCGGGCTGGGCGATGGTTTCGGCGATGGTCTCGAACCCGGCGAGGTAGCCGAGGTAGGCGAGGGTCGAATGGCTGCCGTTGAGCAGGCGGAGCTTGATCGTCTCGTAGGGCGCGACGTCGCTCACGATCTCGGCACCGACGCTCTCCCACGCGGGTCGGCCTGCGTTGAAGCTGTCTTCGATCACCCACTGCTTGAACGGTTCGGCGACCACCGGCCATGCGTCGTCGAGCCCAAGCTCGGCGGCGACCGCGGCGCGGTCCTCGGGCGTGGTGGCGGGGACGATGCGGTCGACCATGGTGCAGGGGAAGCAGACGTGGTCGGTGACCCACTGGCCGAAGCCTTTCTCCCGCGCCTCGGCGAGCGCCGCCACCAGTCCGGCGATCATCCGACCGTTGTGGGGGAGGTTGTCGCACGACATCACGGTGAACGGCGGCAGCTTCGCGGCGCGGCGGCGCAGAAGCGCCTCGACGATGTAGCCGAGGGCCGAAACCGGGCGGGCCGGGTTGGCGAGGTCGGCGGCGATGTCGGGGTGGGCGGCATTGAGCGCGCCGGTCGCCGGGTCGTGGCAGTAGCCCTTTTCGGTGACGGTGAGGCTGACGATGCGGGTGCTCTCCAGCGTCATCGCGGCGAGCACCGCCTCGGGGTTCTCCGGCGCGACGAGGCCGCCGATCACCGAGCCGACGATGCGCAGGCGTTGGCCGCCGCCGTCCTTGACCGCGAGGGTGTAGAGGTCGTCCTGCGGCGCGAGGGCGTCGCGGGTGTCCGGGCTGCGCAGCGAGACGCCGACGATGCCCCAGGGGCCGGGCTCGCGGTTGAGCACGTCGTCGGTATAGACCGCCTGGTGGGCGCGATGGAATGCGCCGAGGCCGAGGTGGACGATGCCGGTGGCGAGGCCCCGCCGCTCGTAGCGGGGCCTCTCGACGGTGGCGGGAAGGCGATCCAGAAGGGTTTGGTTCAGTCGCATTATTTTGCCATCAGATGCGGAAGGAACAGCGAGATCTCCGGAATATAGGTGACCAGCAACAGGGTCAGGACGCAAGCGCCGTAGAACGGCCAGATCGTCTTCACCGCCTTCATGATCGGAATCTCGCCGACCGCGCAGCCGACGAACAGCACCGAGCCCACCGGCGGGGTGCAGAGGCCGATGCCGAGGTTGAGGATCAGGATCACGCCGAACTGCACCGGGTCCATGCCGAACGCCTTGACCACCGGCAGGAAGATCGGCGTGCAGATGATGATCAGGGGCGCCATGTCCATGAAACAGCCGAGGAACAGCAGGATCATGTTGAGGAACATGAAGATCACCAGCGGATTGTCGGACAGCGACCGCATCGCGACGATCATCGACTGCGGCACCTGGAGCAGCGCCAGGAGCCAGCCGAACGCCGAGGCCGCGCCGATCACCATCAGCACCATCGCGGTGGTCTTGACCGCGCCGACGGTGGACTTGGCGAAGGTCGGCCAGTCGAGCGAACGGTAGACGAGGAGGGTGACGAGCATCGCGTAGACCACCGCGATCACCGAGCTTTCGGTGGCGGTGAAGACGCCCGACCGCACGCCGCCGACGATGATCGCGACGAGGAACAGGCCCGGCAGCGCGTCGATGAAGATCAGCCCGAGCTTGCGGAAGCCGGGGAAGACTTCCGCCGGGTAGCCCTTCTTCACCGCGACGAGGTAGGCGGTGATCATCAAGAGGGTGGCGAGCAGCAGGCCGGGGACGATGCCCGCGGTGAACAGATCGGCGATCGAGATCGTGCCGCCCGCCGAGATCGAATAGATGATCATGTTGTGGCTGGGCGGGATCAAGAGCGCGATGATCGCGGCGGTGACGGTGATGTTGACCGAGTAGTCCTTGTCGTAGCCGCGCTTTTCCATCTGCGGGATCATGATCGCGCCGACCGCCGAAGCGTCGGCGACCGCCGAACCCGAAACCCCGCCGAAGAACACGCTGGCGGTGACGTTGACGAGGCCCAAGCCGCCCTTGCGGTGGCCGACCATGCCGGCCGCGAGCTTGACCAGGCGCTCGGCGATCGCGCCGTGGTGCATCAACTCGCCCGAATAGATGAAGAACGGGATCGCCATCAGGGCGAAGACGTTCATCCCCGCCGCCATCCGTTGGAACACGATCAGCGGCGGCACGCCCATGTAGATCACTGCGGCGAGGGAGGAAATTCCGAGAGAAAACGCCACCGGCACGCCGATCAGCAGCAGCACCGCGAAGCTTCCGAACAAGACTGTGAGTTCCATGGCGCCGGTCCTTAGTTCGGAGTTTCGGATTGGGAATCGGGCGCCGTGGGAAGCACGCCTTCGAGCGGAACCTCGACGGCGTCGCGGGCGGCGAGAATCAGGTAGACGATGTGCTCGATCGAGAACACCACGATCAGCAGGCCCGAGATCGCGATCGGCAGGTAGGCGAGCCCGGTCGGCAGGCCGAGGCCGGGGATCGGCACCGCCCAGGTCTGGCTGATCAGGATCTTGGTGTACCAGACCATGCCCGCGCCGAAGCCGCCGACGGCGACGAAGCTCATCAGGTCCATTACCAGCCGCACCTTCGGCGGCGCGATCATCCGGGTGAGGTCGAGGCTCAGGTGGAAGCGCTGGCGCACGCCGACGGCGGCGGAGAGCAGGATGAACCAGAGCATCAGCATCAAGGCCGAAGGCTCTGTCCAGGTTGGGGAATTGTTGAGAACGAAACGGCCGAACACCTGCCAGGTGATCGCCACGGTCATCAGGAACAGGCCGCCGCCGGCACACCACAGGAGCGCCTTGCACAGGCGATCGAGGATTCGCGACGTTGATTCAAGCACAACTCTCATAACGAACGCTCCCGGAGGCAGGCGGTGGCTCCGGGGCCGGTCGCCGGCCCCGGAGAACGGATGGAGAGTGGGTTACTTGGTCGCGCGGATACGGGCGATCATGTCCTTCATCTGCGGGCTGGTGACGTACTGGTCGTAGACCGAGGACATCGCCTTGATGAAGGGTTCCTTGTCGAGGGTGTTGACCTGGGCGCCGCCCTTGACCACCGCGTCGTGGGCGACCTTTTCCTGGGCTTCCCACAGCTCGTGCATCTTCTGCGCGGACTTCTTCGCGGCGGCGCGGATCAGCTTCTGGTCATCCTTCGACATCTTGTCCCAGGTCTTCTTCGACATCATCAGGACTTCAGGCGTCATCAGGTGTTCGGAGAGCGAGTAGTACTTCGCGACTTCGAAGTGACGGGTCGAGTAGTAGCTCGGCCAGTTGTTCTCCGCGCCGTCGATCGCGCCGGTCTGCAACGCGCCGTAGACTTCGCCGAACGGCATCGGCGTCGGGTTCGCGCCGAGCGCCTTGATCATCCCGACCATCAGGTCGGACTGCTGCACGCGGATCTTGAGGCCCTTCATGTCTTCGAGGGTCTTGATCGGGCGCACGGTGTTGTAGAAGCTGCGCGCGCCGGAATCGTAGAACGCGAGGCCGATCAGGCCCTTGTCGGCGAACGAGTCGAGGATTTCGTCGCCGATCGGGCCATCGAGAACGCGGCGCGCCTGATCGACCGAGGAGAACAGGAACGGCAGCGAGGGGATCTGGGTCAGCGGAATGATGTTGTTGAGCGGCACCAGGTTGACGCGGTCCATGTCGAGAACGCCGAACTGGGTCTGCTCGATGGTGTCCTTTTCCTCGCCGAGCTGGGCGGCGGGGAACACCTTGATCGAGAGCCGGCCGTTGGTCTCCTTGCTCAGTACCTCGCTCATGTACTCGACCGCCTTGACCGTCGGGTAGTCGGCGGCGTGGGTGTCGGAGCTGCGCAGCACGATCTTGTCGGCGGCAAAGCTCGGCAGGGTGGAGAGGGCGAGCAGAGCCGCCGCGCTCACCAAAGTCTTACCTGGAAACCTCTTCATAGTCATTCCTCCCTGGAATTTAAGCTTTTCAATACGCTATGACTACTCGGCAGAACGGTTAAAGACGGTACGCTTTCTTGACCAAGGTGTAGGTGAGGTCGACCGCGACTTCGCGGGCTTCGTCTTCCCCCAGCCGGTGCTCGGCGACCAGCCGGGCAAGGAACCCGCAGTCGATCCGCCGCGCCACGTCGTGACGCGCGGGGATCGAGCAGAAGGCGCGGGTGTCGTCGTTGAAGCCGACGGTATTGTAGAATCCGGCGGTTTCGATGGCGGTCTCGCGGGCGCGCCGCATCCCCTCCGGGCTGTCGAGGAACCACCACGGCGGCCCCAGGCGGAGCGCCGGATAGTGGCCCGCGAGCGGGGCGAGTTCGCGCGAGAAGGTGGTTTCGTCGAGGGTGAAGACGATGATCGTCAGCCCCGGTTCGTTGCCGAAGCGGTTGAGCAGCGGCTTCAGCGCGGCGACGTATTCGGTGCGGATCGGAATGTCGCAGCCCTTGTCGCGGCCGAAGCGTTCGAACACCGGCCGGTTGTGATTGCGGAACGCGCCGGGGTGGATCTGCATCACCAGGCCGTCGTCGAGGCTCATCCGCGCCATTTCGGTGAGCATCTGGCCGCGGAAGAGGTCGGCCTCGGCGGCGCTCAGCTCGCCCTTGCGGGCGCGGGCATAGAGCTTGGCGGCTTCGTCCTGCGAGAGATCGGCGGTGGTGGCGTTGAGGTGGCCGTGGTCGGTGGCGGTCGCGCCCATGGTCTTGAAGAAGGCGCGGCGCGCGGCGAGCGCGCGGAGGTATCCGGTCCAAGTGCCGGTGTCTTCGCCGCTCGCCGCGCTCAAGGCGTCGAGGTTGGCGGCGAAGCCCTCGAACTCGGGGTCGACCACCGCGTCGGGACGGAAGGTGGTGACGACCCGCCCGGTCCAGCCGCTCTGTTTCAGCGCGCGGTGGTGGACGAGCGGATCGGTGGCGGCTTCGGTGGTCGCCAGCACCTCGATATTGAAGCGTTCGAACAGGGCGCGCGGGCGGAACTCGGGCTTGGCGAGGCAGGCGTCGATGTGGTCGTAGAAGGCGTCGGCGGTCTTCGGCCCGAACGCCTGGTCGAGGCCGAAGACCTCGGCGAAGGCGTGGTCCAGCCACATCCGGCTCGGCGTGCCGCGCAGCAGGTACCAGTTGTCGGCGAAGCGGCGCCAGATCTTGCGCGGGTCGGTCTCCACCGCGCCGCCGTCGGCGCGCGGCACGCCCAGGTCCTCCATCCGGATCCCCTGGCTGTAGAACATCCGGAAGACGTAGTGGTCGGGGATCACGAACAGGGCGGCGGGATTGGGGAAGCGCTGGTTCTCGGCGAACCACGCCGGGTCGGTGTGGCCGTGCGGGCTGACGATCGGCAGGTTGCGGATTTCGGCGTAGAGGCGTCGCGCGATGGCGCGTTGGCTGGGGTCGCTCGGCAGCAGGCGGTCTTCATGCAACATGGTCGTTCTCTCCAAGGTGCGCGCCGGTGGCATCCGCTATGCGGTGGTTCCAGCCTCGACGTCGTCGTCGCGCATCAACACCCGCAGCACTTCGTTGAGGTGCGCGCGCATCGCCGTCCGCGCCTCGACGGCGTCGTGGGCGAGCAGCGCATCGGCGATGCGGCTGTGATCGCGAAGGGTCGCCGCGCGGTTCTGCGGCAGGTGGGTGCGGGTGCTGAGCGCGGTGAACACCGGCGCGAACTGGCCGTCCCAGAGCGACTCCACGATCGGCGGCAGCACGGTGTTGTGGGTCGCGGCGGCGATGCGGGTGTGGAACAGGCGGTCGATCTTTTCGCTCGGCTCGCCGAGGGCGATGGCGGAGCGCATCATCGTGATGGTTTCGGCGATTCCGGCGAGGTCGGCTTTGGTCGCTTCCGAGGCGGCGGCGAACACGGTTTCGCCCTCGATCAGCAGGCGTGCGGAGATCACGTCGAAGGGGCTGGGGCCGGCATCGGTGAGCACCTGCATCAGGCCACCCTGGATCCGGTTGGCTACCCAGTCGGACGGGGCCTTGACGTAAGCCCCCGAGCCGCCGCGCACCTCGACCAGCCCGGCGATCTCGAGCGCGACCATCGCTTCGCGCACCACCGGGCGGCTCGCGCCCAGGCTCTTGGCGAGGTCGCGTTCCGGCGGCAGGCGGTGGCCCGCGGGGAATTGCCCGTTGCGGATCAGCTCGCCGATCTGGCCGGCCACCTGCTGGTACAATCGCTGGGAGACGATAGGCTGAAAGGGCATGGTCACGGTCTACCATCCGGGTAGGGTGATTCGTTTCGGCACGAAAATAGCGCCTTCCTGTTCAACCGGTCAATTGGTAAAGTGGCCTGACCAAAAATCGGACTTCGGGCGCGCCGCAGACCACCGCGCGCTCGCCCTTTCCGCCCCGGCGCCCCGCGCGCAGGGACGCAACCCGAGGTGCAATCCCGGCGGGGCGACCTTAAATCGGTAAGACGGCTCGGGCGTTCCCGCGCCGTCGAGCGACCACGATCCACCGGAGCGACGCTCTCCAGCGCCGGGATGTTCCCTCAATTTCCCCGATGGGTGCGGCCGTCGTGCGCGAAGCATTTGCCTTGCGCACTCCGCAATGCAGCGCCGAAACGGAGAGATTCATGACACCCGAAGCAGACCGGGCGGCCGACGCGCCGCAGGACGTTCCCGCCTCCCCACCCGACTTGCAGACCCTGCCGCTCGCCGAGGTGCAAAAGCGCCTCGACGCCACGCCCGAGGGCCTCTCCCAGGCCGAGGCCGACCAACGCCTCGTGCGCAACGGCCCCAACGAACTCGCGCAAAAGTCCGAGAGTCTCGTCCTCAAGTTCCTCTCGTATTTCTGGGGTCCGATCCCGTGGATGATCGAGATCGCGGTGGTGCTCTCGGCGGTGGCGCGCCACTGGCCCGACTTCGGCATCATCCTGGTGCTGCTCCTCGCCAACGCCCTCGTCGGGTTCTGGGAGGAGCATCAGGCGGGCAACGCGATCGCGGCGCTGAAGGCGCAGCTCGCGGTGCGGGCGCGGGTGCGGCGCGAGGGCAAATGGATCAACCCACCGGCGCGCGAGCTGGTGCCGGGCGACGTGATTCGCCTGCGCATGGGCGACGTGGTCCCCGCCGATGCGCGGCTGCTCGACGGCGACCCGATCGCGGTCGACCAGTCGGCGCTCACCGGCGAATCCCTGCCGG
>LUYR01000510.1 GCA_001603335.1 Rhodospirillales bacterium Alpha_05
TGGCGACCGCCGCCACCATCGGCACCGTGGCGATGCCCCAGGCGCGCGCGCTCGGCTACGACGAGCGCCTGTTCGCCGGGTCGATCGCGGCGGGCGGCACGCTCGGCATCATGATCCCGCCGTCGATCAACCTGATCGTCTACGGCTTCATGACCGAAACCTCGATCCCGCGCCTGTTCGTCGCCGGGATCGTGCCGGGCACGATGCTGGCGCTGATGTTCATTGCCGGAACCGCGCTCCTCTGCATGTGGAAGCCGCAGTGGGGCGGGCCGATCCGGCACCATTCGTGGAAGGCGCGCGGCCTCGGGCTGTTGCAGCTGATCCCGATGTTCGGCCTGTTCGGCCTGATCATCGGCTCGATCTACACCGGTTGGGCGACCCCCACCGAAGCGGCGGCGATCGGCGTGGTCGCGTCGCTCGCCATCGCCAGGGCGACCCGCACCCTCAACCTCGCGATGCTGAACGCGGCGATCCTCGGCACGATGCGCACCACCGCGATGATCATGTTGATCATCGTCTCGGCGTACTTCCTCAATTTCGTACTGTCGTCGGTGGGCGCGACCGCCGCGCTCTCCCGCCTCGTCGCCGACAGCGGCCTCGGCCCGCTTTCGACGATGCTGCTGATCGTGCTGATCTACATCATCTTGGGCTTCTTCATCGAAACCCTGTCGCTGATGGTGATCACCATCCCGGTGATCGCGCCGGTGGTGGTCAGCATCGGCTACGACCCGATCTGGTTCGGGATCATGCTGATCCTCCTGATCGAGATGGCGCTGATCACGCCGCCGGTCGGCCTCAACCTCTACGTCGTGCAGGGCGTGCGCGGCCACGGCGCGTTTTCCGACGTGGTGATGGGGGCGATCCCCTACGCGCTGATCATGCTCGCGATGGCGGGGCTGCTGCTCGCCTTCCCGTCGATCGCCCTGTTCCTTCCCAATGCCATGAACGGATAACGGAGAGTCACGCAATGCTGAGCTTCACCACTCCGGACGGCGTCGCGCCCAAGGGCGACGTACGCACCCTCGTGATCGCCGGCTGGGCCGGGCGCGACCGCGCCGCGGTGCAGCACCACATCGACGAACTCGCGGCGGTCGGCGTTGCGCCGCCGTCGTCGGTGCCGCTCTACTACCGTGCCTCCGCCACCAGCCTCACCACCGCGCCGGTGGTGCAGATGCTCGGCGCGGAGGGCTCGGGCGAGGCCGAGGCGGTGCTGCTCGACCTAGGCGGCAGCCGCTGGATCGGCATCGGCTCCGACCACACCGATCGCAAGGTCGAGAGCTATTCGGTGGCGGTGTCGAAGCAGATGTGCGCCAAGCCGATCGGCGCGGAACTCTGGGCGCTGGAGACCGTCGCGCCGCACTGGGACGAGCTGATCCTGCGCTCGTACGCCACCATCGGCGGCGAGCGGGTGCTCTATCAGGAAGGGGGGGTGAAGACCCTGCTGCCGCTCGACACCCTGATCGCCGGATGGGAGGCGAACTTCGCCCCCTTCGCCCCCGGTACCGCGATGTTCTGCGGCACCGTCGGCGCGATCGGCGGCATCCGGCCTTCGACGCGTTTCGAAGTCTTCCTCGAAGACCCGGTGTTGAAACGGACTTTGAGCCATACATACGATGTGGACGTGCTGCCCGTGATCGCCTGAACCGTCGAAACGCGAGGAGAGCCTGAATGTTCGCCGATCTTCGTCCGTTCTTCCAAATTCGCCGCCAGATCGCCGAAACCGGCGCCGAGCCGGTGGTGGCGGAGGCGCTCGAACGCGCCACGTCGCCCGCCGGGGCGACGGTGTTCACCGAAGTCTTCACCCACGCCGCCCGCGCCGAGGCGCAGGCGGTGGACGTGCGCCGCAACGCCGGAGCCCCGGTCGGTCCGCTCGCCGGGCTGCCGATCTCGGTCAAGGACCTGTTCGACGTTGCCGGTGCGGTCACCCGCGCCGGGTCGACGGTGCTGGCCGACTCACCCCCCGCCACCGCCGACGCCCCCGCGATCGCCCGCCTG
>LUYR01000511.1 GCA_001603335.1 Rhodospirillales bacterium Alpha_05
GTCGCCGAACTTGCCACCGGGGAGCCCGCCGGGCGCGCCCGCCGGGGCGAACAGGGTGCGGACGCGCGGGTTCGAAGCGGCAACGCCGATTTCGAACTCGCCATCGGGGAACGGCTCAAAGGTATCCGGATGGACCACGATCAACTTGCCGTCGACGGCGTGGTCCATGTTCTTTTTCACGATCATGGTTCGGACTCCAGGGTGAGGGAGAGATCGGGCGGCGCGGCGTCGGGGCGCTGCGCGAGGGTGAGCGCCACATCGACGCCCGCGAGCGGCGGCGCGATCAGATGGCTTTCGAAATTCTTCAAGGGCGTGAGGTTGAGGGTGATGGTCTCGCCGACGTGCGGGACCGCCACCTTTTCCGCCCGGAGGTATTGCTTGACGCGCCACGACGGCGGACCGCGCCACAACCGACGCCACGCGGCATCGCCGAACAGGCGGGACAGGACCGCGTCGCCGATTTGCTCGGCTTGGGTTGCCCAAGCTCCGGCCTGGGTTTCCTCGGTGTACTGGACCTGAATTTCAATCGCGATGGTCGCGGACCCGCCCCACTCCCACGATTTGCCGACCGGCTCGAATTCGCGGTCGGGGAAATAGAGCATCACCGCCGGATACTTTCCCTCGGGCAGGTTGGTGACGCGCGCGACATAGACGCGGTCGCCGACCAGCGGCAAGGGCGAAGCCTTCAGGCGGGCTTGCATGTCCGCCAGGAGCGCGCCGCGCGGCATGTATTCAGACATCGAGGGCGACCTTTCCGGCAAAGACGTTGATCGCGAGCCATCCGGTTTCGTCGGTGGCGGGAACGCCCGCGACGGTGAACACCGCGCCGTTGATCGCGACACGGTCGCCCTGGATCAAAGTGCGCCCAGCGGGGAAGGTTGAGAGGCGCGCGAACATGGTGTGAACCGTGCCTTCGAGTTGCATAACCGTGCCGCCATTGTCTTCGACAGCGCGATCGGCGTGGCGGTCGACCTGAACCGGATAGGTGTCGCCACCATCGGCGGGAGTGATCCAGGCGACTTTCCCGAACACCTCGAGCAGCGGCTTATTCAAGACGGCGTCGAAATCGACCGGCATCGGGAAACCCTTTCGCAACAAAAAGCCCCGCCGGTTGCCCGGCGGGGAAGTCTGGGAGGAACATCACGCGAGACCGCCCCGCCCGAGGGTTCAAGTCCGGCGGGGTAAGCCGGGGCGGCGAACCGCCCCGGGAACCAGGGGAAGGAGACTCACCCCTGGGTTTCGGTGGGGGTGCCGGTTTTCTCCGACGTGGACGCCTCGGCATCGCCGGAAGCGATCAGCGCGTCGGCGAGATTCGTCGGCAGCTTGGCAGTGTCGCCGGGGCCGAAGGTCTTGCCGTCGTGCTTCACGGTGATTTTCAAGAGCTTCACGCTCGTGGTTTCGGGCTTCGCCATGGCTTCGGCTCCTTACGACGACTTGACGGTGAGGCAGGCGCACGCGTTGACGTTCACCGGGATCGCCAACGGGCGGGACTGGTCGCGCAGGAATTCGCCGTCCGGGTTCTTCCCGACGAACATATCCGGCACGATGTCGCCCGACTGGACGGTCATGCCGCCCTCGGTGGCGAGCGCGACACCGCCGAAGGCCATCGTGCCAAGCATGTCCGGCCCGCCCATGATCACGGTGTAGTCCGGGAGGTATTTTTTCGTCAGGCTGTCGGCGGGGTCGACGTAGGTGTCGGCGTAAACCCAGATGTCGTAGTCGCCGAAGCGGCCCATGAAACGCGCGCCGCGACCGAACGCCGCCGGGTCCATGTCGATGTTGACCGGCGCAAGGCGCTGGACCGCCAGCAGGGCCTTGACCGACGCCGCCGACTTGAACAGACGCCAAGCCTTGGTATCCATGACCACGATCTTCGACACCGCGCCTTCGCCCTTCTCGGAAATCGCGAGGCTCAGGTCTTCGAGGTCTTCGATCGGGTCGACGCCATCGTCGCCCCACTCGTCGGTGCCGGAAAGCACCACGGTGAGCGCGGCGTTGCGGCCGTAGTCGATCACCTCCGCCGGATGGTTCTTACCGGCGACGGTGACCTTGCCGGTGCGCAGGATTTCGACGCCCTGCATGATGTGGCGGCGGATGATACGGTCGCGGTGAATCTGCCGCCAACGCTGGACCGCCATCGCGTGACGCTCCGCCGGAGTGAGCGGCTTGCCCAGGTCTTCGCCGACGGCGCGCGAGGTGATGTCGTTCGCGTCGATGGCGTCGAGTTCGATCACCGACGGCGGAACGTAGGCGTTGATCTTGCGCTGCTCCTTCAGGCCGGTATGGGCGGCGACCTTCGGCGAGACGTAGGCCGCGATCTTGCGATCTTCGCCGACCTTGTCGAGGTCGATTTCTTCCACCGTCGAAAGATAGGTGCGGGGGAAGAAGGTGTTCAGGATGAACTTGTCGACCGGCGGCAGAAGCGCCGTGGTCGCCATCAGTTCACGGGTGGTGTAAAGGCTCGCCATCGTGGGGGCTCCTTAGACGAGAATGATCGGCGTGCCGTCGAGAGCGGCGCGGACGGAGGCGGCGGTGTGACCCGTACCGAGGGTGAGCTTGGACACGCGGAAGGTTCCGGCCTTGTAGACCTGCGCCTCGGTATCGGCGGAGAGAACGCCGAGATCGTAAGCCGCGATGAAGCGCGGGGTCTGGCTGCCGTCGTTGGCGGCGGACAGGGAGACCTTGAGCTTGCCGGACGCGGTGACGCGCCCGAGGACGGACCCGCGCACGATGGTTTCGCCCGAGGCGATAACCTCCGACTGATTTTCAGCCGGATAGGAACCCGCGATCAGGTCGTCGGGGGTCCAGGTTTCGGAGGACTGCGGCATCACTTGGATTCCTTTTTACCAAAGCGAAGTTCGGCACCGCGCTGCAACACCGCCAAGCTGGCGGAGGGCGCGGGCGGCGCACCAGCGCCGACGATGACGTTCGGGGTTTCGGCCATCGCGGCGGCGAGGGTGCCGCCGGCGGAGGCCTTGGGGGCGGCTTTCATCGCGGCGACGGCTTCGGCGACCGAATGGCCGGTTTTGAACGCGTAGTGCGCGGCGAGGCCTTCGCGGCCCGCGGCTTCCGGCGCGCCCATGATCGCGGCGATGCGCTTTCGCTCCGCCGAGGCGGCGTTTTCCTTCGGCGGGATCGGGGGAACCGGCTTTTCCTCGTCGTCGGTTTCGTCGTCCTCGCCTTCGTCGCCGTCCGGCTCGGTGGTGGGGTCGACGGCGGCTTCGGGGTCGTCGTCCTCGGTGTCTTCCGCGTCCGGTTCCGCCGGGGCGGGGGTCTTCGGTTCGGCTTCGGCCTTGTGCTTCGGCAGGGTTCCCGCCGCGCGCAGACCCGCCACCATCGCCGCCGGGGACGGCGCCTTGGTTTTCTGGCTCATGGTCTTTCCTTGCATGTTCGCGGCGGGGAGCGACCCCGCCAGTTGGGAGGCGAACGCGGCAATCGCCGCGTCCAACGGCATGATGCCGTCCACCAGCCCGAGCGACAGGGCGTCGCCAGGGCCATACACGCGCGCCTCGGTGGCCTTGATCGCGTCGACCGAGAGGCCGGGGCGACCGAGATTCACCTTGGTGGCGAAGAGGTCATAGACGTTGTCGATTTCCGCCTGGATGTCGGCGAGGACTTCCGGCGGGAGCGCAGAGAAAGAATTTCCGTCGACCTTATGCGCCCCCGCATGGATCAGGGTGATCTTGACCCCTGCTTTGTCGGCGGCGGCGGAAACGTCGGTGTGCATGCACACCACACCGATACTGCCGACTTGCGCGGTTTGCGTTGCCGTCAGGACCGAGGCTTGCGATGCGATGGCGTAAGCGGCGGAACACGCCATATCGGTGGCGTGAGCCCAAACCGGCTTTTCATCACGGATCGAGCGGATAAAGTCCGCGAGATCGAAGCACCCAGAGACCGGTCCGCCCGGACTGTCGACTTCGATGAGAAGCCCGCCGACGTCGCTATCCCTGGCCGCAAGCCCGGCTTTTTCGCGTATTCCATCGTAACCGATCATCCCGGACCACGGTCGAAGGCCCAAGCGTTGGGCAAACGTCCCGACGCTTGAGATCACCGCAACGCCGTCGACGATGGTGTAAAGCTCGATGGGCGGATCGCCAGGGTCTTTCCCGGGCGCGTACTTCGTCACGCTCGCCGACTGAATCGAAGAAAGCGACGATGAAAAGTCCGGGCCGGTGATCGTTCCGTCGAGCCCCCCGCGGTGCGCGAGATACGCAGCGAGTTCCGCTGCGCGGGACGGCGTAACCAAAAGGGGCCTATTGAACAACTGGCCCCACAGGTGGGTTTGAATGGTCATGCCGCTTGTCCTCGGGATCGGGCCTCGGCTTTCGCTTGGATGCGCTCGAGCCGGAGGATGTGCGCCGAGAGGGGCGCGTTTTCAGGTTTCGGCGGGTCGCCGGGGCGGGCGTCGGGGTCTTCCCCCTGCCCCGCCACGTTGTCGTAACTCGTGGCC
>LUYR01000512.1 GCA_001603335.1 Rhodospirillales bacterium Alpha_05
TCGGTCGGGAATTCTCCGCCGACCTCGCGGTCGGCGGAGTTCGGCTTTACTGATCAGAGGTCGCCGACGTAGGTGCCGAGACCGCGCGCGGTGTGCACCAGCGGATCGCGCGGGTCGAGCTGGCGCGCGCCGACCGCGACGATGTCGTCGATCGAAACGTCCATCACGCCGCGATCCCGCCACGCCACCATCCGGCCGAAGCGGCCGCGCGCCGCAAGGTCGACGGCATGCACGCCGAACGCCGAGGCGAGCACCCGGTCGGTGGCCGAGGGCGTGCCGCCGCGCTGCACGTGCCCGAGCACGGTGACGCGGGTTTCGGTCTCCATGCGGTCGGCAAGCGCCTCGGAAAGGTAGAGGCCGATTCCACCGTAGCGTTGCTGGCCGTCGGCCATGCGCATCGTCGCCGAGTTGCCGTCCTCCATCTTCACCCCTTCCGCGACCACCACCAGGCCATGGCGGCGGCCTTCGTCGTGCACCGCCTTCAGCTTTTCCACCACCGCGTCGAGGCTGTAGGGGATCTCGGGGATGAGGATCACGTCGGCGCCGCCCGCGATGCCCGAGTGCAGGGCGATGTGGCCCGCGTCGCGGCCCATCATTTCGCAAATCATCACCCGATGGTGCGAGGCGGCGGTCGGTTGCAGGTGATCGAGGGCGTCGACGCACACCCGCACCGCCGAATTGAACCCGACCGCCGATTCGGTGAACGGCACGTCGTTGTCGATGGTCTTCGGGATGCCGATCATCGGGATGTTGCCCTGGCGGCAGAGGCGCTTGAGAATCCCGAGGCTGCCGTCGCCGCCGATCACCAGCAGCGCGTCGAGGCCGAGCTCCCGCACGCCGTCGACGAAGTCCTGCGAGCGATCCTGGAGCGTGCCGTCGGGCATCGGGAAGGCGAAGGGGTCGCCCTTGTTGGTGGTGCCGAGCATCGTCCCGCCCATCCTGAGCACGGTGCCGGAAAACACCGAGAGATCGAGCTTCTGGTATTGCAGCGGGCGGCTCATCAGGCCGAGGCTGCCGTCGGAAATTCCGAACACTTCCATTCCGTAGGCGCGCACCGCGCGCGAAACCACGGCGCGAATCACCGCGTTCAGCCCGGCGCAATCGCCGCCGCTGGTCAATACTCCGATCCGTTTCACAACCGACTTCGACATCAGGAACTCCCTCGGCTATTCGGGTGCGGCATCTGCCCGCGATTTTTGCCAACCCGGCCGAGGCAATCATACCCCTGCACCGGAAAATCTGGTATTGTCGGCATCTTAGATCATTTTGCCGATTTGGGGACGATGAACCTTTCGGAAGACGATATCCGCCGCCGTCTCGAGGCGCTCCGCCTCGAACACCGCGACCTCGACGATGTGATCCTGCGACTGGAGGCCGAAACCGCGGCCAATCAGCTCCAGGTCCAGCGGCTGAAAAAGCGTAAGCTTGGGCTGAAGGACGAAATCGTGCGTCTGGAAGCACTTAAGTATCCCGATATCATCGCCTGAATTCCCATTTTCCGCCGGGCTTCGAGGACCGCCGAAACGGTGTTCCGTCGCATCCGGTTATGCACTAAACTCCGGCCCTCGCAGAGGGGCGATGAAACGTCGAGGAACGTCATGACCGAACCCGTTGTCGGCATCATCATGGGTAGCCAGTCGGACTGGGACACCATGCGCCATGCCGCCGAGACTCTCAACGCCCTCGAGATCCCGTTCGAGACCCGCATCGTCTCCGCCCACCGCACGCCGGAGCGGATGCGCGACTACGCGCACACCGCCCGCGATCGCGGCATCAAGGTGATCATCGCGGGCGCGGGCGGCGCGGCCCACCTCCCCGGCATGACCGCGGCGATGACGCCGCTGCCGGTGCTCGGCGTGCCGGTGCAGAGCCATGCGCTCAGCGGCATGGACAGCCTGCTTTCGATCGCGCAGATGCCGGGCGGGATTCCCGTCGGCACCCTCGCCATCGGCAAGGCCGGCGCAATCAACGCCGCGCTCCTGAGCGCGGCGATCCTGGGGCTTTCGGACCCCGCCCTCGCCACCCGGCTCGATGCCTGGCGGGCGCGGCAGACCGACGCGGTCGCGGCCGCGCCGGTGGACCCGGTTCCGGTTTCCTGAGTTGTTGAAAGAGTATCGTAATGAGCATTGAGACCTCGCCGGTGATCCCACCGGGCTCGACCATCGGCATTCTCGGCGGCGGCCAGCTTGGCCGCATGACCGCCCTCGCCGCGGCGCGCCTCGGCTACCGCTGCCATATCTATTGCCCAGAGGCCGATGCTCCCGCCTTCGCCGTTGCCGCCGCGCGCACCGTTGCGCCCTATGACGACGCCGCAGCCCTCGATGCCTTCGCCGACGCGGTCGACGTGGTGACCTTCGAATTCGAGAACATCCCCGCCGCCTCCGCCGAGCGCCTGGCGCAGAAGACCCTGGTGCGACCCTCGTGGAAGGTGCTCGACACCGCCCAGGACCGGGTGTCGGAAAAGAAGTTCTTCGCCGGAATCGGCGCGGCCACCGCGCCCTGGCGCGAGGTCAACGACCCGGTCGCGCTTGAGCATGCGATCGCCGATCTCGGCGTGCCCTGCATCCTCAAGACCCGCCGCTTCGGCTACGACGGCAAGGGCCAGGTGCGCATCGACCGGCCAGCCCAGGCCGCCGAGGCGTGGGAAGCGATGAAGGGTGCGCCCGCGATTCTCGAAGGCTTCGTCGCGTTTTCGCGTGAGATTTCGGTGATCGTCGCGCGCTCGCCGCGCGGCGAGGTAAACACCTTCGACGTGGTGGAGAACGTTCACGTCGACCATATCCTCGACATCACCCGCGCGCCGGCGCAGATCACCCCCGACCAGACCGAACGGGCGGCGGCGATCGCGCATCACGCGGCGGTGGCGCTCGACCTCGAAGGCCTGCTCGCGATCGAGATGTTCGTCGACCACGACGGCAAGATCCTGGTCAACGAAATGGCGCCGCGCCCGCACAATTCCGGCCACTGGACCATGGACGCCTGCATCACCGACCAGTTTGAGCAGTTCGTCCGCGCGGTGTGCAACCTCCGTCTCGGCTCGACCGAACGCCACTGCAACGCAGAAATGAAGAATCTTCTCGGTCGCAGCATCGACCAATGGTCGGATATTCTCTCCGATCCGAAGGCGAAGCTGCATCTTTACGGAAAGCTGGAAGCCCGCGACGGACGCAAGATGGGCCACGTGACGCGGGTGTTTCCGCGCTGGAAAAACGATTCGAAATAAGCCTATAACTGAAGAGCTTCCTTGCCGTCGCCAGGCATTGCCAATGCCTTGGGGGAAATGGCGTAAACGGGCAGAGGTCAGTGGATTTTATTCTCAACTCCCTCAATATGTCGCTCGAAGAACTGCTACAAACCTGGGGGTATGTGGCGATTCTGGTGGGGACATTCCTCGAGGGCGAGACGATCGTGATTTTCGCGGGGGTCTTCGCATCACAAGGCATGATGTCGTTGCCCCTGGTGTTCTGCTTTGCCCTTTTCGGCACCTTCTTCGGCGACCAGATCTACTTCTCGATCGGCAAACGCTGGGGCTCCCGCCTCCTCTACTCCCACCCCACGCTTAAGCGCAAAACCCGTTCGGTGTTCCGGCTCCTGAAAAAATACGAGACCGGGTTCATCCTCTCCTTCCGCTTCATCTACGGCCTGCGCAACGTCAGCCCGTTCGTGATCGGGATGAACGGCATCAAATGGGCCCGCTTCGCCGTCCTCAACTTCATCGCCGCGTTCGTCTGGGCAACGATTTTCGCCGGCGGGGGTTATCTTCTCGGCAAGACCCTTGAGAACTTCATCGGCCGGATGCACGGCGCGATTCTTCTCGGCGTACTGGGTCTAGTGGTGATCCTGAGCGTCGCCAGCGTCATCATCAGCCGCATGCGGGGCAACCGCGACCCAAGGATTCAGCGGCTTCGCCGGATCCAGGCAATCCGCCAAAGCCGCCGCGCGATGGCCAACGCGGGAAAGTGAATCGCCCCGTCATCTTGACACTGGAAATTCGGGCGATTACGACTTCACAACCTACTACCGATATGCTACCAAGTGCGCCCTAAGCCGAGAAAACGGCCGCACCGGCGGCATTTCGGCAAGATTTGATAGCGCATTGGTGAGACATGGCAGGCAGCGACCCGCAGCCGTCGCGCCGCCCCAAACCGGAGGATAGTCAGATAGTTCACGTTCTCGTTCGCGACAACAACGTCGATCAGGCCCTAAAGGCGCTCAAGAAGAAGATGCAGCGCGAGGGTGTTTTCCGTGAAATGAAGCTGCGTCGGAATTTCGAAAAGCCGTCTGAAAAGAAGGCTCGCGAGACCGCCGAAGCGGTTCGCCGCGCCCGCAAGCTCGAGCGCAAGCGTCTGGAACGCGAAGGCTTCTAAAGCCTTTTCCAGGTTCACCAATGCGACGGCCCGACCTCATGGTCGGGCCCGAATTGTTTTGCCCGGGGCCCCGCCTCAGTCCGGCTCCC
>LUYR01000513.1 GCA_001603335.1 Rhodospirillales bacterium Alpha_05
CTTGATCGCGCTTACGCGCAAAAACCAGACTTGCGGGATCCAAGGGCCTTTCGGCCCTTGGCGGGTGCGGGCAGAGCCCGCGCGTTGTTGAAAATCTTACGCTTGGGTGTCCACGGTTTTGCCCGGGCCGCCCGGCTCCTGGCCAGTGCCTTTCGGCCCGCCCTTGGAGACCACCACCATCGCGGCGCGGAGCAGGCGGTCGTGGATCGCGTAGCCGGTCTGGAATTCCTGGACGACGGTGCCCGACGGCACCGAGGGGTCCTCGACTTCCTGGACCGCCTGGTGGACGTGCGGGTCGAACGGCGCGCCGACGCCGGGGACGGCCTTGATCGCGTTGCGTTCGAGGGCGTCGAGCAGGCCCTTTTCGGTCATTTCCAGGCCGACGAGGAGGTTTTTCACCGCTTCGTCGGTGGGGGCTTCGCCCTGCGGCACGGCGGCGAGGGCGCGGCGGAGGTTGTCGGCCACCGGCAGGATGCCCATCGCGAGCGGCTGCTGCGCGTAGCGGAGCTTCTGCTCCAGCTCGGCGGCGGTGCGCTTGCGCAGGTTTTCCATTTCCGCGTGGGCGCGGATGTAGGCGTCTTTGAGCTTCGCAACCTCGGCCTCGAGCTCGGCGATGCGGTCCTCGGCCTTGGGCGCGGCGTCTTCCGCGTTCGGGGTTTCCGGCGCTTCGGCGTCGGGCTGGATGGTCGCGTCGGGGCGGATGTCGGGGTTTTCGGTGCTCATGGGTTCGCGATGCTGTTGTTTTCGGGTTGTGACGAGGCTCAGCCGATCAGGCGGGTGAGGACCTTGGCGGTGAAATCCACCAGCGGAATGATTCGACCATAGTTCAGGCGGGTCGGGCCGACCACACCAATCGCGCCGACGATCTTGTCCGGGCTCGAGCGGAACGGCGCGACGATCAGCGACGATCCCGAGGTGTCGAACAAGGGGTTGTCGGAGCCGATGAAGATTTGGACGCCCTCCGCCTGATTCGCAATATCCAAAAGCGAAAGCATGCGCTCCTTGGTTTCGAGGGCTTCGAACAGGTTGCGGATCTGGTCGAGTTCCTCGAGGGCGTGGACGTCCTGCAGCAGGTTGGCCTGGCCGCGCACGATCAGCGCGCCGCTCGAGCCCTGGTTTTCCCCCGCCCAGACCGCGAGGCCGTCTTCCACCACCTTTTTCGTCAGGGTGTCGATCTCGCTGCGGTGGCGTTCGAGCTCGGCGGAGACGAAGGCGCGGGTCTCGGCCATGGTGCGGCCGACGATGTTGGCGTTGAGGTAGTTGGTCGCCTCGGTCAGCACCGAGGGCGGCAAGTCGGCGGGGATCGCGATGATGCGGTTTTCCACCAGGCCGTCGCGGTTGACCGTCACCACCAGGGCGCGGCCGTCGGAGAGCGCGACGAACTCGACGTGCTTGAGCGGCGCTTCCGCCTTCGGCGCGAACACCAGCCCGGCGCAGCGCGACAGGCCGGAGAGCAGGGTCGTGGTGCTTTCGAGCGCGGAGGCGAAGTCGCGGCCGTTCTGGCGGCAGTGCGCCTCGATCAGCGAGCGGTCGTTGGCGTCGAGGTGGCCGATTTCCATCAGGCCGGAGACGAAGAAGCGCAGGCCCGCCTCAGTCGGCAGCCGACCGGCAGAGGTGTGCGGCGCGTAGATCAGGCCGAGGGATTCGAGCTCGGCCATCACCGCGCGGATGCTCGCCGGGGAAAGCGGACGCGGCAGCCGCGCCGAGAGCGTGCGCGACCCCACCGGCTCGCCGGTCTCGACGTAGCTGTCGACGATCAGGCGGAAGACCTCGCGCGAGCGGTCGTTCAACTGGCGGATCGGCGAGGCGGCGGCGTGCGTGGCCTGTTCGGGCATGGCGGTTCGGGCTCGTGCAATTGTTCAGCTACTGAATTAGTGCATCGCGCGTCAAAGGGGAAGCGGTACGCGCCATCGCCGACCTTGTGTTTTGCGCGCCGGATGGGTACACCCCATGGGTCACTAGAAGCTGAAAAGGAAGCCGTCATGCGTCCCTCCGGTCGGGCCTTCGACGCCCTGCGCACCATCTCCCTTGAGCCCAATGTCGCAAAGCACGCCGAAGGCTCCTGCCTGGTGAAGTTCGGCGATACCCATGTTCTGTGCACCGCCTCGGTCGAGGCCCGCGTGCCGTCGTGGATGCGCAACACCGGCCGCGGCTGGATCACCGCCGAATACGGCATGCTGCCCCGCGCCACCCACGATCGCACCGAGCGCGAATCCCGCAAGGGGCAGAACGGCCGCACCCACGAAATCCAGCGCCTGATCGGCCGTTCGCTCCGCGCCGTCGCCGACTTGAAGGCGATGGGCGAGCACTCGATCAAGATCGACTGCGACGTTCTCCAGGCCGATGGCGGCACCCGCACCGCCTCGATCACCGGCGGCTACGTCGCGCTGTTCCTCGCGTTCCAGAAGCTGCGCTCGATGGGCGTGCTGCCGACGATTCCGCTCAAAGATTACGTCGCGGCGGTCAGCTGCGGCCTTTACAAAGGCGAGCCGGTGCTCGATCTGGATTACGACGAGGACTCCAACGCGGATGCCGACGCCAACTTCGTCCTCACCGGACAGGGCGGGATCGTCGAGATCCAGGGCACCGCGGAACACGACCCCTTCCGCCAGGAGCAGTTCCTGCAGCTTCTCGAACTCGCGAAAAAGGGCGTGACCGACCTCGTCCGGATGCAAAAGCAGGTTCTCGGTACCGGAGCGTAAATCCCATGGCCCGCCGCTTCGACGACGCCAAGCTGGTGATCGCCAGCCATAACGCCGGAAAGGTCCGCGAAATCGCGGACCTGCTCGACGGTCGCAAGATCGCGGTGGTCTCCGCCGCCGACCTCGCCCTGCCCGAGCCCGACGAAACCGGCGAAACCTTCACCGACAACGCCAAGCTCAAGGCGGTCGCCGCGGCGGAAGCCTCGGGGCTGCCCGCCCTCGCCGACGATTCCGGCCTCTGCGTCGTCGCCCTCGACGGCGCCCCCGGCATCTATTCGGCGCGCTGGGCCGGGCCGAACCGCGACTTCGGCCACGCGATGGACCGGATCAAGGTCGCGCTCGACGACAACCCGGACCGCGAAGCCTACTTCGTCTGCGTCCTCGCCCTCGCCTGGCCCGACGGCCACTGCGAAACCTTCGAGGGCCGGGTCTACGGCGCCCTCACCTTCCCGCCGCGCGGCGACAAAGGCTTCGGCTACGACCCGATCTTCGAACCCGTCGGCGAAGACCGAACCTTCGCCGAAATGGACCCGGCGGAAAAACACCAGATGTCCCACCGCGCCCAGGCCTTCGACCTCCTGCTCGCGGCGTGCTTCAACGCGAAGCAGTAAGGCCAGGGGCTTTGCCCCTGGACCCCATTGGGGCCGCGGGCCCCAAACCCCATTTGTTTTTCGCGCGAAGCGCCATAAGGCTTGCTCGTCCGCGTGAAAATGGATTGCCGCTTCGCGGCGAAAACCAACATACGGGGTTCTAGGGGCCACCGGCCCCTAGCGGGTTCGGGCGGAGCCCGAACTTTTTGTGAGTACCAGCAATGACCCAGTCGCCTGAGACCGCGTTTCATCTGTACGTTCACTGGCCGTATTGCCGCGCCAAGTGCGGGTACTGCGACTTTGCCAGCGTGGTGCCGAAGTTTGCGTGGGATCCGGCGAAGTTCATCGCTGCGTATCGGGCGGATATTGCGGCGTTGCGGGCGCGGACCGGGGCGCGGGAGTTGGGGTCGGTATTTTTCGGCGGTGGCACGCCGTCGCTGGCGGAGCCCGAGGTGATCGGCGCGGTGATCGACGCGGCGATGGCGGCGTGGGAGCCGCGCTCCGATCTCGAGGTGACGCTTGAGGCCAATCCCGGCACGATCGATAAAAAGGGCCTGCGGGCGCTGCGCGACGTCGGGATCAATCGGTTGTCGGTGGGCGCGCAGGCGTTCGATCCGGTGGCGCTCGATAAGCTCGGGCGGACCCACTCGGTGGACGAAACCAAGCACGTACTGACCTGGGCGCACGACATTTTCGACCGGCTGTCGTTCGATTTGATTACCGCGCGGCCGGGGCAGACGCCGAAGGTCTGGGAAGAGGAATTGCGCGGCGCGCTGGAGTTCGCGGGCGAGCACCTGTCGATCTACCAGCTCACCGTCGAGGACGGCACGCCGCTGGCGCGCGCGGTGGCGGATGGCCGGGTGACGATGCCCGACGAAGAGACCTCGGCGGAGATTTTCGAGGATACGCGGCGGGTGATGGCGGAATACGGCCGCCCCGCCT
>LUYR01000514.1 GCA_001603335.1 Rhodospirillales bacterium Alpha_05
ACCGCGACGTCGGCGGGGAGCGCGGCTTCGCAGGCGGCTAGCATCTGCTTCGCGGTTTCGATCCGCACCACGTCCACGCCCGCCGGGTCGGCGAGGTCGGTGGGGCCGCTCACCAGGGTGACGCGCGCGCCCAAGGCAGCGAGCGCGGCGGCGATGGCGTGGCCCTGCTTGCCCGACGAGCGGTTGGCGATGAAGCGCACCGGGTCGATCGGCTCGACGGTGGGGCCGCTGGTGACCAGCGCGTGGCGACCGGCGAGCGGGCGGCGCGGGTTGACCACGGCGGCGATCGCCTTGACGATCTCGGGCACCTCGGCGAGGCGGCCGGGGCCGAATTCGTTGCACGCCATCGCGCCGTCTTCCGGCCCGACGAAGGCGATGCCGCGGCTTTTCAGCGTCGCGACGTTGGCCTGGGTGGCGGCGTGAAGCCACATCCGCACGTTCATCGCGGGCGCGACCAGCACCGGCTTGTCGGTGGCGAGCAGCAGGGTGGTGGCGAGTTCGTCGGCGATGCCCGCGGCCATGCGCGCCAGCACGTTGGCGGTGGCGGGGGCGACGACGAGGATGTCGGACTGCCGGGAAAGTTCGATGTGGCCCATCTCGCTTTCGTCTTTGAGCGAGAACTGGTCGGTGTACACCGGGCCCTTGGAGAGGGCGGAAACCGCCATCGGGGTGACGAACTGCTTGCCGTTCTCGGTCAAACAACAGCGCACCGTCGCGCCCTGGTCCTGCAAACGCCGGATCAAGTCGAGACTTTTGTAGGCGGCGATGCCGCCAGCGATGATCAGGAAAACCTTTTTCCCGGCGAGCATGTGTTCAATATCCGTCAATTAACCGTCCCTCGATGTGGATACCGGACGCGAGGTGGGATGTAAAGGCCGATGGGCGGCGGGTCAATGCCGCGCCACCAGAACCGCGAACAGGATCAGGATCAGCGCCCAGGGCGCCCAGGTCTGGACGATCGAGCTGCCGCGGCGCCGGTCGAGCAGCGCGCGCACGGTGTCCGGGTGGAGCTTCACTCCGTCTTCCGAGAGCTGGCGGGTGATGCTGTCGGCGCGGCGGATGATCTCGGGCAGGCGCTGCGCGGCGTCGAGGGCGTCTTCGAGGCCGCGCCGGATCTTGGCGGGGGCGGAGACGTTCTGCAGCATCCACTCCTCGATCAGCGGCCGGGCGAGTTCCCAGAAGTTGACTTCGGGGCAGAGGCCGCGGCCGATGCCCTCGGCGGTGAGCATGGTCTTCTGCAGCACCAGGAGCTGGGGCTGGACCTCCATGCCGAAGGTTTCCGTCACCTTGAACAGCTGCGCCAACAGCCGCGCCACCGAAACGTCGGAGGCGGGCAGGCCGAGGATCGGCTCGGCGATCGAGCGGCTCGCCTGGGCGAACAGGTCGACCGAGCGGTCGGCGGGAACGTAGCCCGCCTCGAAGTGGATTTCGGCGACGCGGCGATAGTCGCCGTTCAAGAACGCCAGCAGCATCTCGCCGAGGTAGCGGCGGGTGGATTTGTCG
>LUYR01000515.1 GCA_001603335.1 Rhodospirillales bacterium Alpha_05
ATCGCCACGATCGGACGGCTGATGCCGCCCGCGGCGAGCCAGATCGCGAGGATCGCGAGCGCCGCGATGCCGAGGCCGACGCCCGCCTGCCACTTCAGCGAGGTGGCGGCCCGGTCGTCGAGGGTCTGTTGCAGCCGGTTGGCCTCGGCCATCACCACGCTGCGCGGCACGGTCATCAGCACCGACCAGGGCTTGCCGGTGTTGCCGAGGGCGATCGGCGCGAACACCCGCAGGACTTGGCCGTCCGAGCTCCACGCGACCGAGCTTGCGCCGGTTTTGATCAGCTTGAGGTCGGCGTCCCAGGTTTTGCTCTGCTCGGCGAACGACTTGCCGATTTGTTTCGGGTCGGCGGAATCGGCGACGACGAGGCCGAGGTCGGAGAGGATCACGATCGCGCTCTTGCCGCCGAACACCGAGGCGCTGGCCTTGGCCGCGAGCTGCTGGACGAAATCGAGGTTGAAGTCGGTCCCGGCGACGCCGACGAACTTGCCGTTGAGAATGATCGGCACCGACATCGTGGCGAGGTAGACCTGCCGCCCCTGGACCACGTAGGGCAGGGGGCCGAGCACGCTCTCCTTGCCGGTTTCCTTCGGTCCGAGGTACCAGCCGCCCTTCATCACGCCGTTGGGGTGGAGTTCGCGGCTTTCGTATTCGACGAGGGGCTGGATCGCGATCTTGCCGCTGGCGGCGTCGCGCGTCCAATAGGGCATCGCCCGTCCGGTGGCGTCGGCGCCGAGCTGCTTGACCCCTTCGTAGGTGCTGTCGCTGCCGTCGAGGGCGTTCGGCTCCCAGGCCGAATAGGTGCCGTTGAAGCCGGGGTTGTCTTCGAGGCCCTGGAGCAGGATTTTGCTCAACAGCGGCCGCCGCGCCTCGCGGGAGAGGATGTTGCCGCCCGAGCGCACCAGCACGTTGAAGGTGGTGGCGAAGGTGCGTGCCACGTGCAGCGTGTCCTCGAACTGGCCCTGCAGCGCCTGCGCCTGATGCGCCGCGACGCTCTGCATGTAGTCCTTGGTGGTGCGATCGAGGATGTCGGCGGCGCTGGCCGAAACATAGGCGGTATTGGTATTGCTGACGAAGATGCTGCCCGCGACGGTGGCGCCCGCGGTGGCGAGCAGGCACAGGCCTGAGATCAGCGCGATCTTGTTTTTGATGGAGCGTTTTTGCTGCATGGATTTCCCCCCGCTTTTACGCTCCGAACGCGCCGGGGGACGATCCCCGGTACGGCCGGAAATACACTCGATGAGTGTGTCACGCCGCCCGGGGTTCAGAAAGAGAGATATTCTACGCCGTGAGGGGGAATCCGGCTGAGCCGAATTCGCGTCGCGGTGCCTCCCTCACGCCGAACACAAATCCGCCCACGACTGGCGCAACTCCGCCGCCGTGGCGGGCCTGAGGCCGCAGGCGGCGAGCGCGGCGGTTGCCGCCGCGACCGAGGCGGCATTGTCGGCGGCGAGGTTGCCGTCGGGCAGGTAGAGGTTGTTCTCGAAGCCGACGCGGACATGACCGCCGAGCAGCGCCGCGGCGGTGGCGCAGGCGGTCTCGCGGCGACCGAAGGCGCAGGTCATCCAATGGGCGGGGCGCGGCAGGTTCGGCGCGAGGAAGGGCAGAAGGTCGGCGGGGGCGGAGGTCTGCCCGGCGGTGTAGCGACCGAGCACGAACAGCACCGGCGGATCGGCCCACGGCACCAGGCCGCGGCGGATCAGCGCGTTGAGCCGCGCGAATTCGTCCATCGCGTAGAGGATGAACTGCGGCGCCACCGCGTGCGCCTTGAGCCAAAGCAGGAATTCGGCGAACGCCGGTTCGTCGTCGGCGGTCGGGCAAAGCTCGCGTAACGCCAGCGACACCGCCTCGGGCGCGACCACCTTGACCACCGCGATCTGCTCCGGCGGCGAATAGACGCCGAGCGCCTCGCTGGTCATCTGGATCACGAGTCCGTCGCCGACCGCGGCGCGGATGCCGTCGATCGCTTCGGCGTAGGCGTCGGCGTCGAGCAGGTGGGTGCCGTCGGGCTTGCGGACGTGGACATGGATCATCGCCGCCCCGGCGTCGCGCGCCGCCGCGGCGGTCTCGCCGAGCTCCTTCGGCCCGAGGGGGATCGCCGGG
>LUYR01000516.1 GCA_001603335.1 Rhodospirillales bacterium Alpha_05
ACGACGCGCACCGCGAAATCTACGACGCGGTGGTCGCCGGCGACCCCGACGCGGCGGAGCGCGCGATGCGCGGCCACCTCGAACAGGTGCACGCGGTGTGGTCGGAAAACCTGCCCCGCGCCGCCGCGCCGGCAGGCCTGACGCCGGAGCAGATCGGACGATAGCACTGCCCGACCGCTTGATTCCGCGGTCGGCAATCTCCAGCATATGGACGGTGAAGACAGCGCCCGGGGGCGGACACCGGAAAGCAGGCGCGCCACCGTCCGCGATGAGGAGCGTTCATGTCGCCGCCGATACTCTCGGTTTCCGCCGTCACCAAAACCTACAAAACCGGCTTCACCGCGCTCCTGGCGGTCGATCTCGAGATCGCGCGCGGCGAGATCTTTGCGTTGCTCGGGCCCAACGGCGCGGGCAAGACGACGCTGATCAGCATCATCTGCGGCACCGTGACGATGACCTCGGGGCAGGTGCTGGTGGACGGCCACGACACCCAAAGCGCCTACCGCGCCGCGCGGTCGATGATCGGCCTGGTGCCGCAGGAGATCGCGCTCGACATCTTCGCCACCGTCTGGAACACCGTGAGCTTCAGCCGCGGCCTGTTCGGCAAGCCGCCCAACCCCGCCTACATCGAATCGCTGCTGCGCGATCTTTCGCTCTGGGACAAGCGCGACAGCCGCGTCATCGAGCTTTCCGGCGGGATGAAGCGGCGGGTGATGATCGCCAAGGCGCTGAGCCACGAGCCCGACCTGCTGTTCCTCGACGAGCCGACCGCAGGCGTCGACGTCGCGCTCCGGCGCGACATGTGGGCGCTGGTGCGGCGGCTGCGCGACCAGGGCGTCACCATGATCCTCACCACCCACTACATCGAGGAGGCCGAGGAAATGGCCGACCGCGTCGGCGTGATCGACGGCGGCCGCCTGCTGCTCGTCGAGGGCACGGCGCAGCTGATGCGCAAACTCGGCAAGCGCCGCCTGACCCTGGCGTTGCAGCAGCCGCTGGCGGCGATTCCGCCCGAACTCGCGGACTGGCCGGTGGAGCTCGCGGCGGACGGTCAGGAGCTGGTCTACAGCTTCGACGCCAACGCCGAGGACACCGGCATCCCCGCGCTGCTCCGGCTGCTCTGTGAAAACGGCATCGACTTCAAGGATCTCGACACCAGCCGCACCTCGCTCGAAGACATCTTCGTCCGCCTCGTCGAGCGTGCGGCATGAGCGCCCCGTCCCTCAACGTCCATGGCATCTGGGCGATCTACCGGGCCGAAATGGCGCGGATGATGCGCACCATGCTGCAGAGCGTGGCGACGCCGGTGATCACTACCGCGCTCTATTTCGTCGTCTTCGGCGGTGCGATCGGCTCGCGCATCCAGTCGGTCGACGGCGTCGACTACGGCGCGTTCATCGTGCCCGGCCTGATCATGCTCTCGCTGCTCACCCAGAGCATCTCCAACGCCTCGATCGGCATCTACTTCCCCAAGTTCACCAAGACGATCTTCGAAATCCTTTCGGCGCCGCTGTCGTTCGGCGAGGCGGTGATCGCCTACGTCGGCGCGGCGGCGACCAAGTCGATCCTGCTCGCCCTGATCATCCTCGCCACCGCGACCGCGTTCGTGCCGGTGCATATCCAGCATCCGGTGTGGATGGTCGCGTTCCTCGTCCTCACCGCGATCACCTTCAGCCTGTTCGGCTTCATCGTCGGCATCTGGGCGGAGAACTTCGAGCAGCTCGCGATCATCCCCTCCCTGGTGGTGACGCCGCTCACCTTCCTCGGCGGCGCGTTCTACTCGATCGAGATGCTGCCCCAGCCGTGGCGGACGATCAGCCTGCTGAACCCGGTGGTCTACCTGGTGAGCGGCTTCCGCTGGAGCTTCTACGGCAGCGGCGACGTCGGGGTCGCGGCGAGCCTTGGCTTCACCGCGCTGTTCATGGCCGCGTGCCTCGCGGTGCTGTGGTGGATCTTCCGCACCGGATACCGCCTCAAGCCCTGACCCGGCCTCCTTATCTAGACAACCCGGTGGTGATTGTCCCTCTTGCCAGGATTCGGCGCGGGGGCGCATCCTGATGGCTTGAAAAATCAACGAGTCGGAGGTCTGCGGGCATGGGTTTGCGGGTGCGGAAGATCGTGCGGATTCTGCCCGGGGTCCGGTTGAATTTGAGCAAGAGCGGCGGCAGCCTGTCGCTCGGCGGGCGCGGGTTGTCGGTCAACCTCGGCAAGGATGGCGTCCGCACCACCGCCGGAATGCCGGGAACCGGGGTGTCGTATTCGACCCGCGCACCGTGGTCCACCGGCGGGGCCGGGTTCAAGCCCTGGGCGGTGGTGGCGGCGGTGGCTGCGGTCGTGGTGCTGGCCACCCTCGCGTTCGGCGCATGACCGGGCGGGCGCGCACCGTCGCGATCTTCTGCCTCGGCCTGTCGCAGCTGCTGCACTGGGGGCTGTCGTACTACCTGATCGGCGTGTTCGGCGGACGGATCGCCGCCGACATGGGCTGGAGCCACGCCACCGTCTATTCCGGGTTTTCCGTCGCGCTGCTGGTGATGGGGGTGTTGTCGTCGCCGGTCGGGCGGCTGATCGACCGCGTCGGCGGGCGGCTGCCGATGAGCCTCGGCGCGGTGCTTGCGGCGGCGGGGTGCGTCGGCCTCGCGCTCGGGCATGACTACTGGCTGTATCTGCTGAGCTGGATCGGCCTCGGCGCGGCGATGCGCCTCACCCTCTACGACGCGGCGTTCGCGGCGCTGGCGAAGGCGTTCGGCAGCGGCGCGAAGCGGCCGATCGCGCAGATCACCCTGCTCGGCGGCCTCGCCTCGACGGCGTTCTGGCCGTTCGGCAACTGGCTGGCGGAAACCTGGGGCTGGCGCGGCGCGTGCTGGGCCTACGCGGCGATTGCGCTCGCCTCGATCCCGCTGTTCCTCACCCTGCCGCGGGTCGCTGCTCCC
>LUYR01000517.1 GCA_001603335.1 Rhodospirillales bacterium Alpha_05
GGTGTGACGCGGATCGCACGCGAGAGTGCGCCGCCAGAGCCGGCGCGCGGCGGCGAGATCGCCGCAGCGGTGCTCGGCGACGCCCGCCGCGTACAACAGGTCCGCACCGGACTCGCCTGCCGCGAGCGCCATACGATAATATTCAAGCGCGGCGGGAGCGTCGCCCGCGGCAAGGCGCGCATCGCCCAGAAGCCGTTGCGGCACCGCGTCGTCTCCGGAATTGTCGTGCCGATTCAACGGATCTGGCGCAGGGAAATCCTCTGAACTGCTTGTCATTGTCCGCCCGAGCGATCACATTGAAATCTGGGTGGTCGGGTGTCTTTGCCGCCGATCCCGAGCATAGCCGGAGGGGACAATCCGGCAACCCCCAAGACACGCACCAAGGGAGACAGCGCATGGCCGCCGATTGGGTCGAGACCAAACAGTTCGCAGCGGCGTACGACACCAACCTCGCGCTGCTCACCGAAACCCGCGACTATCTCCAGCGCAATCTCGCGCGCGGCCAACCCGCCACCGACGATCCGATCGCCAAGCTCACCGCCACCCGCGAGGCTTCGCGCCTCACCGCGCTGCTCGCCGAGACGATGTCCTGGCTGCTGCTCAACAAGGCGGTGAACAACGCCGAGGTGCCGCTCGACACCCTGCTCGAAGAGGCCGCGGGCCTGTGCGTCAACATCGGCGCGCGCGACGAGGACGCCCCCGAGATCGTCCCCGATCTTCCTCCGGGTCTTGAAGATCTGTATTCCAAGTCCTTGGAACTCTTCGTCGCCGTCCGCGCAATTCTCGCCAACGCCCGGTCCGCCGCGAACTGAGCCGTCGTCACTCCAGGCAGGCGCGATAGCTCTCCGCGAGACGCTTGAGCAGCGTCGCGTACGAATTCGCGCTGGGGTCGATCGACGCGCCGAGCGGATCGAGGATTCCGGACTTCAGGCCCAGGTCGCGGGCGATTCCGCCGACCGCGTCGCGCGGTGCCTGGACATCGGCGAAGACGCAGACTGCCTTCAACTCACGCGCCTTTTCGCGCACCCCGACGAGGTGACGCCCGCCGATCGACTGCGCCGGGTCGAGGGTCAGCGCGGCGACCGCCTGCAGGCCGAAAGGCGTCTCGAAATACTGGTACGCGTCGTGGAAGACGACGAAGTGCCGCCCCCGCACCGCCGCGAGTTGCTCCGCGAGATCCGCCTTCAGCGCCGCCATCGCGTCGCCGAAGCGGCGCGCGTTGCCGCGATAGACGCTGGCGCGATCCGGCTCCAGCAACGCCAGCCGCTCGGCCAGGGCGTCGGCAATCGCCGCGGCATTGGCCGGGTCGAGCCAGAGGTGCGGGTCGGTGGTGCCGTGGTGGTCGTGCGCCGCCTCGCCCGCGGCCGGATGGTCAGCTTCGGGCCCGAGGGATTCGAGATGGCGGAAAGGCTTGCGCGTCACCTCGGGGATCTTCGTCGCCGCGAGTGCGTGGCTTCCGACCCAGGCCTCGGGCATCGCGTCGAGCGCGCTATCGAGCCCGGTTTCCAGCTCCGGCCCGATCCACAGCACGACGTCGGCCTCAGCCAGCGCACGCGCTTGCGACGGGCGCAGCGCACCGTGGTGCGGCGACTGGTTGGCGGGCAGCAGCAGCGTCGGCATGTCGCCGTCGCCCAGCACCGCCGCGGCGATCCCGGCGAGCGGTGCGATGCTCGCCACCACCTTGGGCGCCGCCTCCGCCACCGGTGTGCCGAGCAGAACCAGCCCGAGTCCAAGGGTGGGAATTCTTAACCCGCGTCGTTGCATCGGCGTTCTCCTCGCGGTACAGTCCGGCCCATGCCGGGCAAGATCGCACACAACGACATCCGGTGGAATGCAAGATCAACGTGCCCCATAAGTTGGGGAGCTTTAGGGCCATGGCCGAACGAAGCGCGGGGGTCCACCCAGGCCCTGCTCCGGACTCCGTCTCCGTTGCTTCAAACCGTAAGGACTGTCGCGTGATGTCCGTGTTCGCGCATCATACGCACGATTTCGCGTCCGATCCCGACGCCGCTCTCGCCTCCGCCGACGCCTTCTTCCAGAAGACCGGGGTGCGTTTCACGCCGCTCAGGCGGCGGGTGTTCGAGATCATCCTGCGCGCGGGCAAGCCGATCGGCGCCTACGACATTCTCGAGAAGCTGCGCGACCACGGCAAGATCGCCGCGCCGATCTCGGTCTACCGGGTTCTCGATTTTCTCATCGAACAGCGTTTCGTCCATCGCCTTGCGACGATCAACGCCTATATGGCGTGCGTCACGCCCGAAGATCCGCACGCCGCGCAGTTCCTGATCTGCCAGTCGTGCGGCTCGGTGTCGGAAATTTCCGACCCGGCGGTCGACAAGGCGATCGCCGAGGGCGCGAAGGCGGCGAACTTCCGCGTCAGCTACCCCCTCGTCGAGATCATGGGGGTCTGCTCCGATTGCACGCGGGGCGACCAGGATTAAGGATTTCCCTCCGTCGATGGCTCCGCTTTCGCAAACCCTGATGGCCCTTCGCGACATCGTGGTGACGCGAGGCGGTCAATCGATTCTCGAACACATCGACCTCGACATCCACGCCGGCGAGATCGTCACCGTGGTGGGTCCCAACGGCGCGGGCAAGAGCACGCTGGCGCGGGTCGCCGCCGGATTGATGCCGCCCGACGGCGGCAGCGTCACCCGCCGCCCCGGCCTGAACGTCGGCTACGTGCCCCAGGATTTCCCGTCCGCGCCGCCGCTGCCGATCTCGGTGCGGCGCTTCCTCGACCTGCCCTGCCGCCTCTCCGACGCCGACGCCGCCAAGGCGCTCGACGGCATGGCCGCCGGACATCTGGCGAAACGCTCGCTCGCCAAGCTTTCGGGCGGCGAGCGGCAACGGGTGCTGATCGCCATGGCGCTGGCCGCCAAGCCCGACCTCCTCGTCCTCGACGAACCGGCGAAGGGCCTCGATCCGATTTCGGAAAACGACCTCTACGCCCGCCTGCCGCACCTGCGCGACGAAATGGGTTTCGGGGTGCTGATGATCTCGCACGACCTCCACGTGGTGATGGCCGCCACCGACCGCGTCGTCTGCCTCAACAAGCACATCTGCTGCCAGGGCTCGCCCAAGGACATCGACGCGCTCGCCGCCTTCCCGCAGCTGTTCCACGACCCCGAGACCGCCAATCTCGCGCTTTATCACCATCGCCCCCACCTGCACCGCCACGACGACGAAGATCACACCGATGATGCCGAGCTGGATTGACGACCCGCTGTTCCTGCGGCCGCTGATCGCGGGGCTGGCGCTTGCGCTGCTCGGCGCGCCTTTGGGCTGCCTGGTGGTGTGGCGACGCATCGCATTCTTCGGCGAGACCCTGGCGCATGCGGCGCTCCCCGGCATCGCGATCGCGCTGCTCACCGGCCTGCCGCCGCTCTTGGGCGCGGCGCTCGCCGCGGCGATCACCGCCGCGCTGCT
>LUYR01000518.1 GCA_001603335.1 Rhodospirillales bacterium Alpha_05
CCCCGCCGACATGGATGCCGACGCGATGGTCTTCCGCCTCCAGCCGCTGTTCCGCCTCGCAACGATGGAGCGTGAAACCCGGCTGCGCGCGGAGGGCACCGGCGCGCCACCGCTGGTGCGCGCCGTGCCGCGCGGCGGTGCGCGGGCCCTCTATTTCTCGATCGACCCGAGCGCCACGCTACCTGCCGATTTCCTCGACCATGACGCGGAGTGGGAAAGCGCCAATTCGATCGCCGAAGCCGAGGCCGTGGTCACCGGACCGGGGATGTTCGATATCATCGTGATCGACGTTCCCCTCGACCGCCTCGACGAAATCATCGGCTTCTGCCGCGACATGCGCGACAACCCGCGCCTGTTCAACCTCCCCTTCCTCGTCCGCGTGCCGGGCGCGGACCAGGGCGACACCCGGGCGCTCTACCGCGTCGGCGTCAACCGGGTGATCGCCCGGGCCGACGACGAAGCCTTCCTCGAAGCCGAGGCGCGATCGCTGATCGCCTTGCAGAACCGCCGCAACGACGTCCGCGAGGCGTTGCGCCGCACCCTCACCGACGCCACCGGACATCCGCGCCAGGCGGTCTATACCGAGAGCTTCCTCACCGCCCATCTCGACCGCCGCATCGCCGTGGCGCAGGCGAGCGACCGCGCGTTGAGCGTCGTCCACCTCCACCTGCCCGAGGCCGCCTCGCTGCTCGAGGAGGCCGGTGCCGCCGCCTGCCAGGTGCTGAGCGAGCAGCTCGCGCGCTGGCTTTCGCGCCTGATCCGCGTCGAGGACCTTGCCGCGCGGCTCACCGATTCCGATTTTATCGTGGTGCTGCCCGACACCCTGCCGAGCGAGGCGCAGTTCGTGATGAACCGCATCGCGGGCGTGCTCACCTTCACCGACTTCGCGGTGCCGGAAGTCTACCGCCCGGTGAAGATCTGGCCGCTCGTCGGGGTCGCGGGGATCGAACCGGGCGACCATGCCGCCGCGATTCTCAGCCGGGCGCGCGCAAACCTTAGCTGACACGGAGCTCCATGCAGATCGCGATCCACTTCGACGTCATCTGCCCCTGGTGCTACATCGGGCTGAAGCGCCTCGGGGTCGCCATCGGGCGTCGGCCCGGGGTGCGGCCGACGGTGGTGTGGCGGCCCTATTTCCTCAACCCCGATCTTCCCGACGCCGGCATCGACTTCGCGATCTATATCGAGCGCAAGTTCGGCGGCGCGCTGCGCGGCAAGCGCCTGCTCTCCTCGCTCCAGGAAATCGGCCGCCCGCTCGGCATTCCCTTTGCCTTCGATGCGATCCGGCGCGTGCCGCCGACGCTCGACGCGCACCGCCTGATCCGCCTCGCGCACGAAATCGGCGCGCAGAATCAGGTGGCCGAGGCACTGTTTGCGGCGCATTTCTGCAAGGGTGAGGATATCGGCGATCCCGACGTGCTGATTGACGCTGGTACTGACGCGGGGCTATCGAAGGCCGAGATCGTGCGCGCGCTGCACGACTTCGACCTTGCCGAAACCCTGCGCGACGAAGCAACGGCGGCGCAGCGGTCCGGCACCCTCGGCGTGCCGCTGTTCGTGCTCAACGACAGCTTCGTGATTACCGGCGCGCACGAGCCGGAGGTTCTGGTGCGGATGCTCGACGTCGCGCAGGCGGGCGAGATGGAAGCCGCAATTCCGGAAAACTTCAGCCCGCCGCTTCCGCGATCTTGACCAAAGCCTCCATTGTCCGGCGCGCGCCCGCGAGGCGGATTTCCGCGTCGTCCCACTGGCGCATGATCACCAGCTTCTGATCCGGGCGGATCTTGATCGTCGCGACGTTCTGGCCGATGTAGCCCACCAGCCCCGCCGGGTTGGGGAACTCGGAATTGCGGAACGCCACCACGCCGCCCTTCGGCCCGGCATCGAAACGTTCGACGTTGGCGCGCAGGCACAGGCCCTTCAGCGCCACGATGTCCATCAGGTTCTCGACCTCGCGCGGCAGCGGACCGAAACGGTCGATCATTTCCGCCGCGAGCTGCTCGCCCTCTTCCCGCGTCGCCACCGAGGCGATGCGGCGGTAGAGGTTGAGGCGCACGCCGAGGTCGGCGATGTAGGTCTCGGGGATCAGCACCGGCATGCCGAGGGAAATCTGCGGCGACCAGGTGTCGTCCGCGACCGCGTCGACGCCGCCTTCCTTCGCCGCCGCCACCGCTTCCTCCAGCAGGTGCTGGTAGAGCTCGATGCCGACTTCCTTGATGTGGCCGGACTGCTCGTCGCCGAGGAGATTGCCCGCGCCGCGAATGTCGAGGTCGTGGCTGGCGAGGGTGAAGCCCGCGCCGAGGCTGTCGAGCGAATGCATCACGTCGAGGCGCTTCATCGCGGTCTTGCTGACGGTACGGTTGTGCGGCAGCGTCAGGTAGGCATAGCTGCGCGCCTTGCCGCGCCCGACGCGGCCGCGCAGCTGGTAGAGCTGCGACAGGCCGAACAGGTCGGCACGGTGGATGACGATGGTGTTGACGTTGGGCAGGTCGATGCCGGATTCGATGATGTTGGTGGAGACCAGCACGTCGTAGGCGCCATCGCTGAACGCGGTCATGACGTCTTCGAGGTCGCGCGCCGCCATCTGGCCGTGCGCCACCGCGACGCGGATGTCCGGCACCATGCGATGCAGGCGTTCCAGCACCGTATCGATGTCCTTGATCCGTGGGCAGACGTAGAAGGTCTGGCCGCCGCGGAAGCGCTCGCGCAGGATCGCCTCGCGCACGATCACCGGGTCGAACGGCAGCACGAAGGTGCGCACCGCCAAGCGGTCCACCGGCGGCGTGGCGATGATCGAAAGCTCCTTCACGCCGGAAAGCGCCATTTGCAACGTGCGCGGGATCGGCGTGGCGGAGAGGGTCAGCACGTGAACATCGGACTTCAGCTGCTTCAGCCGCTCCTTGTGAGCGACGCCGAAATGCTGCTCCTCGTCGACGATCAGGAGCCCGAGGCGGGCGAAGTTGATCGACTTCGCGAGCACCGCGTGGGTGCCGATAACGATGTCGATGGTGCCGTCGGCGAGACCGGCGCGAACCTGCGACGCGGCCTTGGCGGTGACGAGGCGCGACAGCCATTCGACTTTCAGCGGCAACCCGGCGAAGCGATCGCGGAAGCCGCGATAATGCTGGCGGGCGAGCAGCGTCGTCGGCACCACCACCGCCACCTGCACCCCCGACATCGCCGCGACGAAGGCGGCGCGCATCGCGACTTCGGTTTTGCCGAAGCCGACGTCGCCGCACACCAGGCGATCCATGGCGCGGCCGGTCGAGAGGTCCGCCAGAACGTCCTCGATTGCCTTCAACTGGTCGTCGGTCTCGGTATAGGGGAAGCGCGCGGCGAACTCGTCGTACAGGCCTTCCGGCGGCGTGTAGCTTTCGGCGGTGCGCACCTGGCGCGCGGCGGCGGTCTTGATCAGCTGCTCGGCGATCTCGCGGATGCGCTCCTTCAGCCGCGCCTTGCGCGCTTGCCAGGCCGGACTACCGAGGCGGTCGAGGTTCGCGCCCGCGTCCTCCGAGCCGTAGCGGGTAAGCACGTCGATGTTTTCCACCGGCACGAATAGCTTGTCGCCGTCGGCATACACCAGCCGCAGGCAGTCGTGCGGCGCGCCGCCCGCGTTGACGGTCTCCAGGCCTTCGTAACGGCCGATGCCGTGGTCGGCGTGGACGACGAGGTCGCCCTCCGCCAGGGCCGAGGCGTCGGCGATGAAGTTCTCCGCCTTGCGCGCCTTCTTGCGGCGCGGTTGGGCGAGACGGTCGCCGAGAATGTCCTGCTCGGAAATCACGCACAGGCCGGGGGCGCGGAAGCCGCGCTCGAGCGGCACCATCACCACCGGCAGCGCAGCGGGCGGCAAGGCGGCAACCTCGGCCCAGGTTTCGGCGGTCTTGACCCCCTCGGCGCCGTGGTCGCGCAGCATCGCCGAAAGGCGGTCGCGCGAACCCAAGGTCACCGCCGAGATCATCACCCGCCGCCCCTCGGCCCGCTGCTCGGCGACGTAGGCCGCGACCTCGGGGAACACTGCGTCGAAGCCGCGCGTCCGCGCCTCGGCGAACGGCCGACCGGGCAGGCTGTCCATGGATTTGGCGGGGGCGTCGGCGTAGTCCTCGGGCGCGGCGTCGAGGCCGGTGAGCAGCACCGTGGGGTGCGTCGCCATGTGGCGCTTCCACTCCGCGTCGTCGAGGTAGAGGCGCGCGGGCGGCACCGGATGATAGGGCGCACCGCCGTCCTTGAGGCCCGAAGCCTCCGCCGATTTGCGCGCGACGTAGTATTCGTCGATCTGGTCCCAGGCGGCCTGGAGGCTTTCCGTCAGCCCCGCGTCGAACACCACGGCAGCTTCGGGCGCATAGGCGAACAGCGTGTCCATGCCGTCGGAGAACAGCGGCAGCCAATGCTCCATGCCTGCGAAGCGCCGCGCGGCGGACACCGCCTCGTAGAGCGGGTCGTCGGTCACCGCGCCGAAAAGCTCGCGATAGCCGGTGCGAAACTGGGAAATGCTCGCCTCGTTGAGGCGGATTTCGCTGATCGGGCGCAGCACCAAACGATCGAGCGCGCCGCTGGTGCGCTGCGTTACCGGGTCGAAGGAGCGGAGCGTATCCAGGGTATCGCCGAAGAAGTCGAGCCGCGCCGGATCGTTGGCTCCCGACGGGAAGATATCGACGATGCCGCCGCGCACCGCGTATTCGCCCGGCTCGAGCACCTGCTCGGCGCGGCCGTAGCCGTTGCGTTCGAGGAAGGCGATCAGGTCGGCGGGGTCGATCGTCGCGCCGGAGGAGAGG